>SVEA01000095.1 GCA_015057615.1 Lachnospiraceae bacterium
ATCTTATCTTCCAATCCATTGACCTTACTAACCTTTAGCCTTACTCCATATTCCTTAATTCTTACAAACCTCTAATAAAAAAACATGGCCTACAGGGCTTTCCTTGACCCTAATAAACCATGTTTCCTAAAACAACTTTATTTGTATTCTAAAAAGAATTTGCAAAATGATAGGACTTTATTTGATGTAGACAACATTTCCTGCACTCTACAGCTCCACTCTGCCTTCCAGCGCCCGAAGCAACGTCACTTCATCGATATATTCCAGGTCGCCTCCAACCGGAATCCCGCTTGCGATCCGGCTTACCTTAATGCCTGCAGGCTTGATCAGCTTGCTGATGTACATTGCGGTTGCTTCTCCTTCCAGACTGGAATTCGTTGCGATGATAACTTCATCCACATCACCCTGCAGCCGCATCATCAGCTCCTTTAATTTTATGTCCGCCGGACCGATACCCAGCATAGGAGAGATCGCTCCGTGAAGGACATGATAGACCCCTTCGTATTTTCCGGTTTTCTCATAGGCTGCCAGATCCCTTGGATTTTCTACCACCATGATCTGCTGCTTGTTCCGCTTAGGGGAGGAGCAGATTGGGCATAGCTCTTTATCCGTTAAGGTAAGGCACTCCTTACAGTAACGAACATTATGCTTTGCGTCTATAATGGAACTTGAAAGATTCTTCACCTGTTCCTCCGGCATATTAATAATGTGAAATGCCAGCCGTTGGGCAGTCTTTGTTCCGATCCCTGGAAGCCTGGACAATTCTTCTATTAATTTGCTGATTTGATTACTATAATAATCCATTAGAAAGGAAATCCTCCAAGTCCATTTAAGCCACCGGTAATCTGACCCATAACCGCAGATGATTCCTCTTCCATCTTACGAAGCGCTTCGTTTGTTGCAGCAACGATTAAGTCTTCCAACATCTCGATATCGTCCGGGTCAACTACTTCCTCGGATAATTTTACCGAGGAAACTTCTTTTTTACCGGATACCTTAACGGTAACTGCACCGCCGCCAGCACTGGCTTCCCATTCCTTCTCCTCCAGTTCCTTGGTCTTTTCTTCCATCTGCTTCTGCATTTTCTGCGCTTGCTTCATTAAATTATTCATATTACCCGGGATACCGCCGCCGGGAAATCCACCTCTTCTTGCCATTCTATTTTCTCCTTTCGAAATCTCTATAATAATATTTAATATGGATGTAACGGTTTTCTAAATAATTTCTTACATTCCTATTTCATGTAAATTTGTTTCGCAACTCGATTCTAATCTTTAAACTGTTTTCATACAAATTTTGCTTTCGGAAATTATTTCCTGTCTTTAAATTTTTTATACAAATTCGTTTTCGTGGCCTTATCATTAAATCACTTTCGTGTAAATTCGCCTTTGTAAGTTAGTTCTTGCCTTCCATTGTTTCCTGCAAATCTGCTTTCGTAACTTGGTTCTTATCATTAAATCACTTTCGTACAAATTTCACCTTTGTAACTTAACTCTTCTCTTTATGAAACTTAACATCTCCCTAATCCCGATATTCGATCGGTACCTTAATTATCTTTGTCAGGTCAGGAACCTGTTCCATTCGTTCTTTGGTTTTATCCAGATATCTTGCCTTTAACTGCACCTGCTTTTTCGTCAGAGATGCAATGGTGGCCTTGATTAACTCCAGATGCCCTTCCCGTTCAATAATATCCTTATCCAGCTCATTTGCTACGACAATGACCAGGTCTTGCCCTTCTGTACTTATCGTAGCTTCCTGTAATACGGATCCTAATGCTGGTGCTTTCTTTGCGATCTGTTTTACAATTCCACGCCAGTTCTTCGCCGTCTCCTTAATGTCCTCTGGTAAGGCTTCCGGCAGGATGACCGGTCTTTTAACCTCCGGCTCCATTGGGATTTCGGCAGGAGCGGACGACTCTCTTGTATTTACGATTACACCTTTCTCCAGCTTCTCTTCCAGTATTTTAATGCGGTCCAGCAAAGCTTCATAGTTCTGTTCCATTTCTGGTCGGCAAAGCTTAATGAGAGCCACTTCGATCATTACCTTTTTTCTGGATGCATACCGTATCTGATTCGATAAATCCGAGAAAATGCGGATGTAACGAATTAAGGTCTGCTCCTCCACCTGCCCCGCTTCCTCTTTCAGGATCGCCAGATTCTCAGAGGATACCTCGATAATAATATCCGACACATCCTCCGAACTCTTAAGTAGTAGAAGGTTTCTAAGATACCATATAAAGTCTATGATAAACTGCCCCAGCTCTCTGCCATTGGTCTCGATTTCCTCCAGCAGCTTCATACAGCCGGAGACATTTTGCTCCCATATACACTGCATTAGCTTTCCAAACACTTGCGTATCCACTGCTCCGAGAACTTCTAAGACATTATCGTAGGTTAGCTTCTTGCCCAGGAAGAAGGAGATGCATTGATCCAGCAGACTTAAGGCATCACGCATGGAGCCATCTCCGGCTCTTGCAACATAGCGGAGCGCCTTCTCCTCTACCTCAATATGTTCTATTTCCATCAGCTCTTTTAGCCGGCTTGCAATTATATCAATGGAAATACGTTTAAAATCATACCTCTGACACCGTGACAATATGGTGATCGGTATTTTATGAACTTCCGTCGTAGCGAGGATAAAGATAACATAGGACGGCGGCTCCTCTATGGTTTTTAACAGAGCATTAAAAGCTCCGGTAGACAGCATATGAACCTCGTCGATAATGTATACCTTATACTTGCCCTCCGTTGGGGAATACCGCACTTCCTCAACGATCTCACGGACATTATCCACACCGTTATTGGATGCCGCATCAATTTCAATGACATTCATGGAAGTACCTGCCGTGATTGCCTTACACATTCTGCATTCGTGGCAGGGGTTTCCGTCTATCGGATGCTCGCAATTGACCGCCTTTGCGAGAAGCTTCGCCACAGTTGTCTTACCGGTACCCCGGGTACCGCAGAAAAGATACGCATGGCCAATTCTTTCCGCCTTGATTTGATTTCTCAATGTTGTTACGATATGTTCCTGCCCTTTGACATCTTCAAAGCTGTCGGGGCGGAATTTTCTATAAAGTGCCATATAGGACATATTGCAGCTCCCTTTCTATTATCCTTAAGCATTTTATGATTAGCCCGACAAAAGCCTTCTCAACAAATCGGCTTTTGCCGCTCATATCATTTTATTTCTTTAGAACGCTTCGCAATTACCTGCGCTCTGTTTCTTATTAAGGAGTGCCTGCTTAAAATGTTCATTTATTTCTATAAACAGATCCACTAAATTTGGATCAAATAAGGTGCCTTTCCCCTTGAGAATAATTTCCATCGCCTTCTCATGGGAATAAGGTTCCTTATAGGAACGCCATGAGGTCAGCGCATCATATACATCTGCAATCGTTAAAACTCTGACGTATAGAGGGATTTCCTCCCCCCTCAATCCATTGGGATAACCGGTTCCATCCCAATGCTCGTGATGGCAATAGGCCATATTCATGGCAAGCGTAAGCCACCTGGTCTCCCCTGTCTGCGTAATTATTTTCTCAAATGCCTGTTTTCCCAGCATAGTATGCTTCTTCATGGATTCATATTCATTATCATTTAGAACAGATGATTTTCTAAGAATATCATCATTAATTCCGATTTTACCGATATCATGGAGCGGAACCGATCTCAGGATATCTTTTACATCCTCCGGTTCAATGGCATCCTTATATTTCTCCTGCCGCATCACCGCCTCTAGGAGAATTCGGAAATACACGGTGGTATTCTTTAGATGACCGCCGGTAGTTTCATCCCGGAACTCCACCAGCTCTGCAAAGCTTACGGAAATGGCGTCTTGGAACCGTTCCGTATACGATTTATCATTCCGGTAGAAGCGCAGCTCCATCTGGATTTTTAACCGGTTTCTTAAGACCTCCGCATCCAGCGGCTTCGTGACAAAATCATCTGCGCCCAGCATTATCGCTTTTTTCTGGGACGCAGAATCACCCTGATTCGTTATCACAATAACCGGTATCTCACGAATATCGGAACATCTTTTAATTCTTTCAAACACTTCAAAATCCTTGGTTCCCGGCAGTTTCGCGCTAATTAAAATCAAATCCGGACGGTATAGCTGAAGATATTCCATAACCTGATTCTCCGATGAGAACAAGGATACTCTATAATTTTTCTCCAACGCCTGTTTCACAGATTCCAGTATCGACATTTCCCCGTCAATTACCAAGACATGCTCCATGCTACGCACCCCATCCGCTAATATCAGCTTGTTTCTGTTATCTTTTGTCATTATAGCATTATGGAAATTCAAAATCAATGAAATGTACTCTTACACAATATCTAATCCTATGATTTATTCCTAAGAACACCCTACTCTTTGCTTTTCTGAATAATTCTAGGATAGGATTGTCATATGTCATCCTAAGATTTTGATAGGAATTAGGACCTATGACACTTAAATCTATATTAATTTTTCTGAAAATGCTGATAATCCTTCGAGTTTTTCCACTCTCCGCCCCAGGTAAATTTCCTCTTTGAGAAGGCTTTAAAGCAAATATCATCCTTCTTTATATAATAATGATTCTCCTTCGTGCGGTCTGCATATTCGGTACCATTCTCGGGAAGCACAACCTCTTTCCCATCAATCGTTCGAACGTAGGGATTATAAAGCGGGTTAATATCAATCGCAAGCCCGTCGCTGTGTGAGGATCGTTTGGTCGTTCCATCAATAAAGCGGAAGTTAAATGCGGAAGAATTATTCGCTGCCATGGACGAATTATCCTCCGCGTCATACTCATCAATAAGAACCATCCGCTCGATCAGATAAGCAGCATCATATAATTCTTTAAAAATATCCAGCACATCCTCTGCCACAGATTTGTTAACAATCAATTCTCCGATCTGTGTCTTTCCCTCAAAATTCTTATGAAGTACCCGGATATACCGAAGATCTTCATAGGGGATATCGCTGTCTTTTTTATAAGATTTCCCATTGATTCTGTTTTTTATATTCTCATCAATCTTCATTATATAAAAAAACTTCTCCGGTTCTAATCCTTCCAGCTCAGTAGGTTCCAGCACCGTACCTGCTGCCGGCTCTTTACCATCCTTTGCTAAGGCTGCCTCATTTTCCATCGTATCCCTCTCCTTAACCGAGGTTTCCCCTCCCATAGTATCCTGCTTTTTGGATGCATCATCTGCCCATGCATCGGCCGTGACGTTTTCCTGCTCATCCGCCTTCGTTACTTTCTGCACATTTGCTTCCTTCTTATCGGCTAAATTTCCTTCCGGAAAAGACCCCTTCCCTGCCGATTTGCAGGAAACAAGAAGGCTGCATAAAAGAAGAACGCCGATAAACCTGCTTCTTCCTTCCATTTTAAACCTCACTTCTGTCGGCATTTTACGAATCACAGAGTTTGCGGATGCCGTGAACACAAGCTCTTTCCGATTAGTCCTCCTCAATTACATGGATTTCCAAATAATCAAAATCTATCGCATCAATAAAATTATCCTGGGTAAATCTTGTCTTATCATGGCGCTTAAAATCATTAATTGTGGATTCAAGCCAGATAGGTTTGGATAGATCGTATGCATGGCAGATTTCATCCATGGCTGCAAATATCTTCTGCGTTCTTCTCATCTCTTGGCTACCATTACAAACTACCATATCCTTTATCATATGATTTTCTTTAAATACTTTTGCCCATAATCGAAACATTTACTTCCTCTTTCTTTTTAGAAAAGCTGCTTAGCAGCTTCTGATCTTCTGCCTTTTATCCGGAAAAACATTGCTAAATACAGTATCTACGTATATAATAATTAAATAACAATTACTTTTTATTATATATGAATTCACATGAAATGAAAAGTTAATTTCAGATAAATCTGAGAGGGGTAGTGTGAAAGATAAATCTTTCACACGCAAATCAATTCGCTTTGCAAATATTGTGCCTGCGGCTCAAAGTTAGCAGGTTGCGAAGAAAGGCATGGATATTATTATGGAAGGAAATAAGCGCAGAGAAAATATAATCAAAATATTGAATCAACGATCCGAACCTATTTCCGGCGGAGAATTATCGAAGCTGCTTGGCGTGAGCAGACAGGTGATCGTGCAGGACATCGCTCTGCTTCGAGCATCGGATAGCAGCATTTTCTCTACCACCAAGGGATATTTATTGAATCCTTTCGATTACCCCAGAGCAAAACGAACGATCAAGGTCAAGCATTCGAAAGAACAGATCGAGGATGAGTTATGTACTATCGTTGATAATGGCGGAAAAGTTCTGGATGTCTTCGTGATGCATGAGATATATGGAGAAATAACGACCGAGCTGGTCATCCGCAACCGGCAGGATGTCTATGACTTTGTAAAGAAAGTGAAAGAGAAGCAAATCGTTCCGCTGAATGAACTGACCGCCGGGGTGCACCTTCATACCATTGAAGCAGATTCGGAAGAAACGCTGGATCGAATTGAAAATGCATTGCGGGAAAAGAAATATATGAAATAAGCAGGAGAAATCGGCAAACCATGTGTGTTAAAAGTGGCCGTAAATTAAATAAGTCTGTCCAAATACAATGTAAGGCAGGATAGGAATTCCAACCTACAGCTGTATCTATTGGACAGGCTCATTTATTTTTTACTGGTCATCTTCTCGCTTCCTTTAGCGAAGTAATAACATAGGATCTACTGTTTTGTCATCTTGTAACACTTTAAAATAAAGATTACTTCCTTCTACTGTATAATATTTCGTAGGCTGCGCAATTTTACCGATAACTTCACCTTGATTTAATTTATCACCAACTTTGACATTCAATGTTTCCTCATCTAATTGGCCATAAACCAAACTATAACCGTCGCCAATCGCAGTGGTTACCGTGTGGCCGGTCTCTTCGTTCCATTCAACACTTGTGACAATACCCCTGGCTGCTGCCTTGACCTCTGTTCCTGCCTCCGAATCTATAATAATTGCGGGGTTGCATTTATAGAGCATTAAAGTAGCATAATAAACGGTATGGTCCATACTATAGTTCATAATAACATTTCCGTTAACCGGCCAAGTAATACCTTCCTCTTTATTAAAAGTCAGGTTTTCTAATGCCAGTTTAGCACCTGTAGTTTCAACAACCTCCGGTACTTCTTTTGTTTCAGCAGCTTTGGTTGGTGCTTTTTGTACATTTTTTTCAGGTACTTCAGCTAAATCAATACCCTCTTCTTCCTCTTTGGAATATACATCGTATTCAAGCAAGCTGTCATTGTCTACGACTTCATTTGTATTATTTGATTCCGTATCTTCCGGTGAATTGTCTGTTGGATTAACAATCTCATCCGATACTGGGTTATTTTCAGCCAGCTGAGTTTCATCCTCCCCCGCTGCTATGTTATTATCCGGCTCTTCATTTAGATCCACATAATTATCACCCTCATTATTTGATTTTGATAAATTGGACCCGATAATTGCTACTGCAACGATTGCGATAACCCCGACAAATAATAACACATAATAACCTTTTCCTTTGAAAAATTCAGCAAATCTGTTCTTTTTCACTGTTATCACCTCATCCTATATTCTTCTCCGATAGTTTTTGAATTATACCTCTGGCTATTATCCTAAACGATAAATTTATATCCTTTGTTTGTAATCTAAGTTTCTCCCGTGTAATAAGTTTTTATTTATTATTTTTTTAAAATATTTTTTCAAAGCATATAGAAGTATTAATAAGTACTTACTTTATTATCACCAATTATCTCTTTTTTAATCGATTTTGATTCTTTATCTTGACAATTTCAAATAAAAATATAAAATAGAAGTATGCGGATATAGTTTAATGGTAAAATTCCAGCTTCCCAAGCTAGCGTTGCGGGTTCGATTCCCGTTATCCGCTTAGAGGAAATGACCCATATTACTGGCTTTCAAGTAATATGGGTCATTTCCTCTAATTGATTATAAAAGAGAAGCGGGAAGAATAAAACACGAGCCCATTGGCGAGTGTTTTTATTCTTACTACGTGATTCCGCGTTTTTTCGGAAGCACGTTTTCCCGATTATCCGCTTAACAAAACCCTAGTGTTTGCTAGGGTTTTTACTGGTCTATTTACAAAGTGCTCCTCATGAATTATAATGTTGGTAAACATTGGTATGTACGGTAGTGTCAAATGATTTATGAGAAAACCGAGTCAAAAAAGAGGCTCAAACGAACCTTGAAAACTGTAGATATTGATAGCGAATAGCTCTCCGAGGGCTTAGGGCACTGCCCTAAGTACCCGCAAGGGACCAGTCCCTTG
>SVEA01000096.1 GCA_015057615.1 Lachnospiraceae bacterium
AGGTCGTACCTCAATAAAGCTTCGATCTCACTACTGTATGGTATTGATTATAACCAAAATAAAGTAACTAATAAACCAAAAAGTGTCAGTAACCAGTTTTCATTCATAGTGGTGCGGCAAACGCATGAGGGATTTGACACCTTAATCAGCTTTAAAGTAACCAAATTACACATTTACCATTGTATGTCTTTCCAAAGAACTTGTCAATTCTTATGTTCTTTTGCGTTATTCCAATGAAACCCTGATTGGTAATGGGTACAAGCTTAGCCCGGCTGATTGCATTCTTCGCTATTTAATTGGATTCCCAGCGCTTTCTGTGTTTCCTTTAAAAGCTTTACCAGCTCATCATCGGTAATCACGGTGATTCGTCCGTTATCATACTCGGAATCGACCCACTCTTTCATTTTCACTACCAACGGGCTATTCTTATCTACCGCTTCCTCCTCCTTAAGATTGCAGTAGGAATTCACCCAATGAGCAATCCCTGCAAGACCTGAGGTGTTGGAGACTGCCACACGGACCGGGCGGTTTAAAATCTTACCCGTATCAAATATATTATAAATTTCTTCGTTCTTTAATAATCCATCCGCATGAATTCCCGCGCGGGTAATATTAAAATTTCTACCTACGAACGGTGTTCTGGAAGGGATATGGTAGCCGATCTCCTTCTCATAATATTCAGCAAGCTCTGTAATTACGGTGGGTTCCATTCCATCCAAAGAACCCTTTAACTGGGCATATTCGATCACCATTGCCTCCAGCGGTGTATTCCCGGTACGTTCCCCGATACCAAACAGGGAGCAGTTTACCCCTGCCGCACCATAGAGCCATGCGGTGGTTGAATTTGAAACCGCTTTATAGAAATCATTGTGCCCATGCCACTCCAACCATTCGGAAGGAACCTCTGCATGATTCATAAGACCGTAGATGATTCCCTGCACAGAACGCGGAATAACCGCACCAGGGTAATTAACCCCATATCCCATCGTATCGCAGGCACGGATTTTCACCGGCATCTTATACGCTTCGGAAAGCTTCATCAGTTCCCTGCAAAATGGTATCACAAAGCCATGGATATCCGAACGGGTGATATCCTCCAGATGACACCTCGGAGATACTCCGATTTCGAGGCATTCCCGAACAATCGAAAGATAATGATCCATCGCTTCTTTTCGGGTCATTTTCATCTTATAAAAGATATGATAATCCGAACAGCTAACTAATATTCCAGTTTCGTTCAGCCCGATATCTTTTACCAGCTCAAAATCTTTCTTGCTGGCTCTAATCCAGGAGGTAACCTCCGGGAACTTATAGCCGCGCTCCATACATTTGTAAACAGCATCCCGATCCTTTTTACTGTATAAGAAAAATTCACATTGGCGGATGATCCCCTTCGGACCGCCCAAACGGTGAAAATAATCATACATAGTAACAATCTGTTCGGTTGTATATGGGGCTCTGGACTGCTGCCCGTCGCGAAAAGTGGTATCCGTAATAAATATCTCATCCGGAAGATGATGCGGTACAATCCGGTCATTGAAGGCAATCTTCGGTATCTCATCATAAGGGAACAGATTCCGGAAGGTATTCGGTTTCTCAACATCTACCAGCGGATAAATCGGTTCCTCTAATTGAAGCAGGTTATTATGTGGGTTAATATATACTTTTCTCTGATCCATCAGTATCGTCTCCATTTTTTTAATTTGTTTTATTGTATACAATAATACTTGCATTGTCAATAATAATTTTACATTATTTTTGTATAATTCTTGATTTAAATGCCAAAAGCCAATTTGTTAGAATAGCTTTTGCACTCAAATCATCTTTAACAAATTGAATTTCTTCTCATTTTTCAGCTGCTTTCCCGGAATTTCCGTCTACAAATATTGTAAAAGGCAAGAAAAAAACCTGTTCCGTAATCGAAACAGGTAAATGAGCAAATATTATATTGTATATATATGCATACCGCAGGGAAATATCCAATCTTAGATTTATATGTATTTGATCAAAAGCTCATAGGCAACCGGTACCAGAACGGCAGGCAGCAGATTGCCTACCTTGATTTTCTTTCCGAAGATCATATTTATTCCAATTCCAAAGATTAATACGGAACCGACAAAGGAGATATCGCGAATCAGCGAATCACTTAGGAACGGTTCAATAAAGGTGGCAGAGAGCGTTATAGCGCCCTGATAGAGGAAAATCGGAAGAATTGAGAAAAACACGCCGATTCCTAAGGTGGAGGCAAAAAAGATTGCAACCACGCCATCAATGATTCCTTTGGCAATCAGCATAGAAGGATCTCCCGCCAGGCCATCCTGCAAGGAGCCGATAATCGCCATAGCACCCACACAGAAAAGTAAGGAGCTGTTCACAAAGCCTTCTACAAATCCATTTCCCTTCTCGCCTTTTACCTTGAGCGACTTCTTGAACCATTCGCCAAGCCGGTCTAAGCGTTTCTCAATATCGATCCATTCACCGAGAAAGCCTCCGAGTGCCATGGAAATAATCATTAGCATCACATTCGCCGTTTCCAGCTGATTTTCTTCCACAAAAAGCAATCCCTGGAGCGCTCCGCTTATCCCAATAAACATAACCGCCAGGCCCAAAGCGTTCATAATTGTTTCCTGGTATTTCTTCTTTAATCCGCCTTTGACGGCAATCCCTATGGTTGATCCTAGAAGAACCAAAGCCATATTCACCAAGGTCCCTAATCCCCTCATACCTTCACCTCTATGCCCTGTACAAACCGCTTATGTAAATAAGTATCCGCAAGGACCCATTTCACCGATACAGCCGGTTATCTAACAGTCCGTCTTTACGTAAGCAACAATTCTATGCAGGTTTCTCCTTTCCTCCGAATCTAATTTACTTGCCCCAAATCTTTCAGTACCTCACCAGCGATAATTAATCCAGCTACCGCAGGAACAAAGGAATTGCTTCCCGGAATCTGCCTTCTTGCGGTACAATTGCGTTCGGTTCCGGGAGGGCAGATGCAATGATTTTTACAGCTGATGGACGCATCCTCATGTGGTTTACGTGCCGACTCCTTCGAGTACACTACCTTTAATTTCTCTACCCCGCGCTTTTTAAGCTCCCTCCGCATTACCTTTGCCAAGGGGCAAACCGAGGTTTTATAAATATCCGTTACCTCGAATCTGGTTGCGTCCAATTTATTGCCGGCTCCCATACAGCTGATCATCGGTACATGACAAGCCTGCGCACGCATCACCAGTTCAATTTTACCGGATACCGTATCAATGGCATCTACGACATAGTCATACACCGAAAAATCGAATTGATCCGCCGTTTCTCCGGTGAAGAAGCATTGATGTGTATTCACTACCGTATTCGGATTGATCTCCAGGATACGTTCCTTCATGACCTCCACCTTGTATTTACCGATGGTTTTTCTTGTCGCTATAATCTGACGGTTAAGATTGGTAAGGCATACCTTATCATCATCAATTAAATCGATCATACCGACCCCGCCGCGAGCCAGCGCTTCCACTGTATACCCGCCGACTCCTCCGATACCAAAGACGGCAACCCGGGCTTTCTCTAACCGCTCCATTGCCTCCTTACCAAACAGCAGCTCCGTTCTTGAAAATTGATTTAGCATCCTTGTCCTCCCCTAGCGTCATAGTCATCAAGGAAATGATAACTTTTCTCATTGTTATGATAGCTGATAATTGTATTAAGATTTACATTTTGCACACTACGATAAATGTTCATATCGATATATGGATTGTCTTTCCGGAGTCTCTTAAGCAGCATCTTGATCTCCTGACGCTTGGAACTGCCTCCCCCGTTGTCACAAATCATACAATTCTCCGTAAATCGGCATGCGCACTGAATGAATTGGAGATCGTTATAGCGGCTCCATGCAATGATGTCGGCTTCTCTTACCAGATACATCGGACGGATCAGCTGCATCCCGGGATGATTTGTACTATGAAGCTTCGGCATCATGGTTTGCACCTGACCGCCATACAGCATCCCCATCAAAATCGTTTCAATCACATCGTCAAAATGATGACCGAGGGCAATCTTATTGCATCCCAATTCCTGCGCTTTCTTATAGAGATATCCCCTTCGCATCCTTGCACAGAGATAGCAGGGAGAATTGTCCACTTCCGCTACCGAATTAAAGATATTAGTCTCAAATATGGTGACCGGTATATTAAGAAGTTTTGCATTATTTTCAATCATCTGCCGGTTAATTTCATTATAGCCGGGGTCCATCACAAGGAATTCCACATCAAAATGCATAACCCCATGCCGCTGAACCTCCTGCATCAGCTTTGCCAGCAGCATAGAGTCCTTACCGCCGGAAATGCATACAGCGATCTTGTCCCCTTCTTGAATTAATTTATATTCATTCACCCCATTGATAAATTTCTTCCAAAGAGGCTTACGATATTTCGTAATAATACTTCTCTCGATTTCTTGATATCTTTCCATGTATCCTGTACCACTTTCTATATAAATTTATTTTTGTCAAAAGTCTTCTTACAAATCGTCTTCATTAATTTGCACAAAGCAAGGAAAAAAACACTCGTAATATGAAACATGTCTTTATAAGCAACTGTTTGAAGTCGTTAGCACTTGAATCACGTATTTTATGGTATTATGTACCATTACGTACTTCTTCCCAAGTACTGCGTTTTTTGCTGTATCCAAAATCCGAATGCACGCTCTCCTGAACTGGATTTTATTATAATAACTATATCCTAGTATGTCAATGGAGTATATATGGTTGAAACGCTCCGAAGAAACAGACAAAAAGAGGCTGCCCCTCTCCACTCATGCAAGGAGTTCACTTAAGGGGCAGCCAAAACGTTCTTTCCTATTTATACTTCTTGAAATTCATCCTTACCGACGCCGCACAGCGGGCAAACCCAATCCTCCGGAAGATCTTCCCACTTTGTTCCGGCATCAATTCCGTTGTCTGGATCGCCAGCTTCTTCTTCATAAATATATCCGCAGACCGTACATTCAAACCTTCTCATTGCACTACCTCCATAAATATATTTTATCTATGTATTATATAACTATTTATACCATAATTTTACTGAAATCTCAACTAAAAAATTATTAAATTTTTAGAATAAAAAGCCTTCCTAACAGATCGTCTTTTTCCATATGTACAAACAAGGATAAGCGCAAAAAGCACACTCAAAAAGGGCTGAATCCATTTTCTAATTCAGCCCTTTCAAAACAAATTTCACGCAATCTATAGGTTCTATAGATTCTTATTTTGTCTCAAGGATGTATTGATTCAAGATGCTTTCCAGCATTTCCTGTCTTCCGGATTTGTTCGGGGTTACGCCGTTCTTTAAGGAATACGCCTCTAATTCCTTGAAACCAACCTTACCTTCCACAATATCCTTACCGATTCCTTCCTTGTAGCTTGCATAACGCTCTTCCTTGAAGTCCTCGAATACTCTGTCTTCCAGAAGCTTAGCAGCCACCTTAAAGCCTCTTGCAAAGGCATCCATACCTGCAATATAGGCATAAAATAAATCATCATCTTCAAAGGAAGCACGGCGAACCTTCGCATCAAAATTTAAGCCACCCTTGGTAAATCCGCCGGAAAGAAGGATTTCATACATGGCAAGCGTGGTATCATATAGATTGGTAGGGAATTGATCGGTATCCCATCCAAGCATCGGATCGCCCATGTTCGCATCCACGCTGCCAAGGACATCGTTAATTCTGCATTGGTTTAATTCATGCTGGAAGGTGTGTTGAGCAAGTGTTGCATGGTTTGCTTCTATGTTCAGCTTGAAGTGGTCCTGTAAATTGTATTTTCTTAAGAATGCCAGTACCGTAGCAGCATCAAAATCATATTGATGCTTTGTAGGCTCCTTCGGCTTAGGCTCGATTAAGAACTGTCCGGTAAATCCGATTTCCTTAGCATAATCGACTGCCATCTGCATCAATCTTGCAAGGTTATCCAGCTCTAAATCCGTCTTTGTATTCAGTAAGGTCTCATAGCCTTCGCGGCCGCCCCAGAATACATAGTTCACGCCGCCTAATTCCTTGGTTATCTCCATTGCTTTCTTAATCTGTGATGCCGCATAGGCAAATACGGAGGCATTGCAGGAGGTTCCTGCACCATGAACGAATTTGTCATCGCCGAAAGCATTGGTTGTACCCCATAAGCATTTGATACCGGTACGAGCCATCTCTTCCTTGATAACCGCTACGATTTCGTCCAGTCTGCGGTTTGTCTCCGCTAAGGTTTCTGCTCTGGGAGCAATATCAGCATCATGGAAGCAGAAGAAAGGAATCTGCATTTTCTCCATAAATTCAAAAGCAGCATGTACTCTTTCTTTGGCTTTTGCCATCGGATCATCTGTCTTATCCCAATCACGTAACATGGTTGTGCCGCCGAATGGATCCGTTCCCATATAGGTAAAGGTATGCCAATAAGACATAGCGAAACGAAGCTGCTCTTTCATCGTCTTACCCATTACTACCTCATCCGGGTTATAGTACTTGAATGAAAAAGGATTTTTACTTTGAGGTCCCTCGTATTGGATTTTACCAACTTTAAAATAAGACATTTGTACTCCTCCTTTAAATTTGAAATATTAGTTTATATCCGCTTTTCTAAAAGCTATCATGCGTTCGGTGAACAATTTTATGTAGGAAAACGATCAGAAAAAGCCGTTTATCTCCAGCGCATGATATAGGGAAAGTGAAAAAGTTTTTACATAATACGCAAAAAAACGCGCATAAACGAGGTTAAAAATGTTGTTTTTAATCCTATATCTATTATAATCGTTAATTTTATATTTTACAATACCTTTAGTAAATTAATTAAACTAATTATAAAATTCAGTTACTATTCACACCCAACATGTATACCATGTTATGATTTTGACAAATGTATCCGATTCGGAGACGCTTCCGCTTAGTTGCATTACGTAGCGGTACATAAGGCTCCAAAATACGGAGCCAAAGTACCGACGAATGCAAATACTCCTTATCAGATATCATTTGCCGAAATCATATTATAGACTTTGTTAGGGGTGTGAACAGTAACAAAATTCAATGCAATATAAAATTCCACCTCTTTTACAAGGTGGATTTCAACTTTTTATTTTACCTAATTAGGAAATCAGTAGTAAAGATAAAAATAACCTTAGGTTCCCCTTGCCCGCATGCCCCTATTGCCTGGAAATAAATCGTAATTCCAAACTACGGCATCGGGCAGATGCAAACACAGATAACCTAAGGTTTATAAAAACTCGATAAACGCCGGTTATTTATAAAGCAGAGATTCTATTTCATGCTATTAAAAGCACCGGTTATTCTTATCTCTCGAACACGGCTTCCCTCTGTTACATTGGTAACAGATCTCATTTGTTAAAATTTTATCGTCAAAGAATTCCCGCAGGTTCTGTAAGGTGGTTTCCGCTATATTGTGCAGTGCCTCCTTTGTAAAGAATGCCTGATGGGATGTAACAATCACATTCGGCATGGAGATTAGCCGCGCAAGCACATCATCGTGAATGATCGTATAGGACATATCCTCATAGAACAATTCCGTTTCCTCTTCATACACATCCAGGCAGGCACCGCCAATCTGCTCCTCGATAATCGCATTCAGCAGATCCTCTGTATTAATCAAAGCTCCCCTGGAGGTATTCACTATGTAGACCCCTTTTTTCATCTGCTTGATTGAATTCTGATTTATCATATGGAACGTATCCTTCGTCAAGGGACAATGCAGCGAAATAATATTGGATTCTCTGCAAAGCTCCTCAAAGCTTACATATTTGATATCCGAATCCTTGATGGGATACGGATCATAAGCCAGAATATTGAGCCCAAAGCCTTTACAAATGTCCATAAAGACTCTTCCGATCTTACCGGTTCCAACAACTCCCACGGTCTTTCCGTGTAAATCAAATCCCATCAGTCCATGCAGACTGAAATTAAACTCTCTTGTTCTTACATAGGCGCGGTGGATTTTACGGTTTAAGGTCAGAAGAAGTGCCATCGCATGCTCCGCAACTGCATAGGGAGAATACGCCGGAACACGAACGATATGGATTTTACCAAAGGCGGCTTTGAAATCAATGTTATTATATCCCGCACTCCGCATTGCCAAAATCCGAACACCATTTTCATATAAAATAGCAATCGTCTCTTTGTCTATCACATCATTTACAAAAGCAACAACCGCCTCATAACCCTTTGCCATAAAAGCCGTTCTGGGGCCGAGCTTTGTTTCAAAATACTCTATTTCGACTCCATATTGCTCCTTCATTTGATCAAAATATATTTTATCATACGGTTTCGTATCAAAAAAGCAAACTTTATTCATGTACTTTACCTCCTTTTCTTTCGAAAGGTAGAAGATCTACCGGTCCTTTTAAAAATCTAACAAACGCCTTACATTAAGCAGCCCCCATCCTTGTTTTTCCCAGCGCTGTCCAAGATCTACCGCACTTTCCCGCAATCTTAATTTGACCTCCCGGTTTGTAAGCTCCGGATGTGCCGATAATAGCAATGCAATGGCTCCAGAAACCACCGGTGTTGCCATAGAAGTTCCGCTTTTTATGGTATACATCATCGGGGAATCTGCCACTCCCATGTGGCTATTTTTTTCCTTACTATTATACCGGCTGATGTTACAGGATATGATATTAGAGCCCGGAGCTACAATATCAGGCTTTTTAATACAATACGGAGTCGGACCGCGTCCGGAATAATCCTTCGTCCGGCTGCCAAATACCTCCACCGATACATTATCGTTCGAAGAACCCACGGTGATTACCTTCCGGCTGATCCCGGGTGTTGAAATCGACATTGGTCCGGGACCGTTATTGCCTGCCGCAACTACGACAACAACTCCGCTGTCCCAAATGGCATTCACTCCCTGGACCAGAAGTGAATTTTCATCCATATTTTCCTTTGAAGTAGTACCTACGGAAATATTTACCACACGAATGTTATATTTTATCCGATTATCAATGACCCACTGCAAACCGGCTAACACATCGGAGATATTACCATCTCCGCGATGATCCAAGACTTTCACGCCGATCAAATTGCATCCCGGGGCGACACCGGTATATTTTCCTTTTGAGGAATAGCCGCTTCCCCCGATAATCCCGGAGACATGCGTTCCATGTCCGTTGTCATCATACGGATCCGGAAATTTGCTGATAAAATCCTTAAATGCAATGACCCGGTTCTTCTCTTCAATAAAGTCCTTATGAAGACCGATACCGGTATCAACGACTGCGACGCCTATGCCCTTTCCTGTAATATCTCGTTCATGTGCCCAGGAGCTTTCGATAATCTCACTTACCCGGTTCATTTGCGCCGTAATATGCGTATCCATCTCTACTCGAATTAATCCATCTAAAGATTTTATCGCATCCAGTTTTGCTTCCTCAATTTCAACTACATATGCATCGATCATCGGAAGCTTATATTTAATATGTCCGATGTTTTCCAGACTATGCTGTCTCTTTTCATATTCTTTACAATGGATGATAACCTGAATTTTTTTCTGTCTTTCCTCCATGCCTTAACTCCGAAAGCTTTTGTATTATCCTATTCTGATAGCTTTGCCAATATACACAGGTTAGCTATGCGAGATCCGGTGTAACATATTTATTTTATTAATTTTTGCCTCTTTCCCTCTATTTCGTATCTATCCCCTTGTTATTCTATTATGAACAAAAACATATTCATGATCTTGGCACTCCACTCAGAAATTGCAAGCAAGCTTGCATTTCTCATTCCGTTTTTATTATATCATGAACATAAATTTATTCTGTATCCTGGGCTACATTTTGGTAGCAAAGCGTTTACCTTGGTAAACTCTCGTGCCGAGCGCGTTCTGCCCAGGCAGATAAATACCTTACGCGCGAGTGTGCATCCTTAGCAAAGCTATTTTATCGTATAGGACACACTCCTATACGACAAAATAGCGCGCCAGTAAATCCGTTTGCTCTCTTTCTTAATTTATCGGGAAAGCGCACAATATTGGGACAAATCAACCCAATAGTCTACATAAAATGTCCGAATAATTTTTAAAAACAGGAAATTAGTCAAGCCCTTCAACATATGATACAGTGTAATTATTATTAGGAGGAATTATAATGAGTGATTTAGCAGCAACACATTGCGACCATGAGAGGAACGACTGCAGCTTTATAATAATTATTATTCTTTTATTATGCTGCTGCTGTAATGGTGACAGAGGCTTTTTAGGCGGACGTGACGGCGGTTGTGGTGATGGCGGTTTCTTAGGAGGCGGCGATGATTGCTTTGGGATTATCTTCATAATCATCATCCTCTGCTGCTGCTGTGGTGGCGGAAAAGGCTGTTTCTAAGAGCAGACGCAAGCAAGTAAACACAAATTCCTTAATAAAGTGAGTTGGCTTTAGCCAACTCACTTTATTTTCTTCTTTTCTGTCTCCGTAATCTCTCATAGCATTCCCGATCTATTTCATAAATTGTATTATCTTCAATAACCAAATCATCATCCCTTCCTTCTACTTTTTTGATAAATTCATTATCCATACTTGGTTTACTTTTGTTATTTTCATATGGGAATCCGGAACTGTCTTCGGACAAATAAAACTTATGCTTCATAGATAGCCTCAATTAATGTTATCATTTTAATATATGAACGATAAAATATAAATGTTTTAAAAAGATTGAAAGTAATCCGTTTTTCTAATATACTAAGGATGTATTTTTAAAACAACAAATATCATTTCGGCAAGTAGCTGATATATCTGTTTGCTATTCGCATATGATAATAAACAGGATTTGAGGTGCAAACGTTCTCCTACCAAACAATCAACTTTAATTTGCACGATTTATGTATTGGTAGGTAATATGAAACATATTTCATTCGCAACATGCAGTTCCGAAAGCATTGCCCAAAATGCTATACTTGGATTGAAGTACGTAATGGTATGTGCCAACGATTTCAAACAGTGGCGTATTAAAATAGGTTTCCTATTACTTAAGTTATTCCTTGATTTGTGCAAATTAAAGGAAACCTATTTATTATGGGGGTTTTGCACCTCAAATCTTAGAATGAAGAGGTGAAGAACATGCCAGGCTCTGTATATGGTAATATTTTTAAGATCGTAACCTGGGGGGAATCCCATGGAGCAGGAATTGGGGTCGTGGTGGATGGATGTCCTGCCGGTCTTTTCCTAGATGAATCTATGATCCAACCTTATTTGGACCGAAGGAAACCCGGGCAGACCCCTTATACGACTCCCCGCAAAGAAGAGGATAAGGTAATTCTTCAGTCCGGTATCTTTGAAGGCCGTACCACCGGATCTCCGATCTCCATGGCCATCTATAATGAGAACCAGCATTCGAAAGATTATTCCAGAATTGCAAACTACTATCGTCCCGGTCATGCAGATTATACCTTTGATCAAAAATACGGTTTTCGTGATTACCGTGGCGGAGGACGTTCCTCCGGAAGAGAAACGATCGGAAGGGTCGCAGCGGGAGCAATTGCCTGCAGCATTTTAAGTGAACTTGGTATCCAGGTTCATGCTTATACCAGATCGATTGGTCCCATCTCCGTTCCGGAAGAGAACCTATCGCTGGAGCAGGCAAAATTAAGTCCCCTCTATATGCCGGATCGTGATGCTTCCAAAAAGGCGGAGGCATATCTTCTGGATCGGAAGAAGGAGAAGAATTCCGCTGGTGGAATTGTTGAATGTATTGTTCAGGGAATGCCTGCCGGCATTGGTGAGCCGGTATTCGATAAACTAGATGCCGTACTTGCTAAGGCAGTTATGTCAATAGGCGCTGTAAAAGGAGTCGAAATCGGTGATGGTTTCCTTGCTGCTACCAAAACCGGTATCGAGAATAACGATGACTTTTATTACGATTCGAAGGGCAATATTAAAAAATCCAGCAATCATGCCGGCGGAATCACTGGCGGCATCAGTGACGGCTCCACGATTCTTCTCCGTGCTGCGATAAAGCCCACCCCCTCCATCTCCAGCACACAGCATACCGTTAATAAGAATAAGGAAAATATAGAAATCGAAATCGGAGGACGCCATGATCCGGTCATTGTACCAAGAGCCGTCGTCGTTGTGGAATCCATGGTAGCGATAACACTGGTGGATTACCTCTTTATGGGAATGACCTCCCGGATGGACCGTATCAAAGATTTCTATCATAAAAAAGACAAATAAAAGCTTGTTTTTATGCTGCGAAAAAACAATTTAAACGTTGAGATTTAAATAATACTGATTGGAAATAATGAGCTTATAGAATGGCAAACTTAAAGTATTATGTACTTAATGAACTCTGAATCCCTAGGATAATTGCGAACTTAGAAGTAATATGTACTTCGCGAATCACGAAGCCCTAGAGAAGAATTAAAGACTTAAAATATAGCAGAAAAAGAAATGTTGATCATTTGCAGGATTGTGCCAATCGATGAACATTCTTTTTTTTTATTTTCGTATAGGAAATTGCGTCCTATACGAAAAAAACCTCCATGCGAACATAGTTCGCATGGAGATGACGCACTCGCGCGTAAGGTATTTATCTGCCTGCGGCAGAACGCGCTCGGTGCGAGAGCTTGCCAAGGCAAACTCTTTGCTACAAAACTGATTTGAGTTGTCAAAAGCCTTCTTAGTAAATAGATGAAGGTAGTTTATCATCTAAAAACTCTAAAATACGACATAAAAAGAGATTATATTCAGTAAAAATAAACAAATCTGATAAATTATAATAAATCCATTGACAAGAGTAAAAATATAAGTATAATGAATATTGCTGTTCGTTTAGTTAAACTAAACTCGAAGTTTATTGTAAGTAAGATTTTGAAAGGAAATAATGCTTTATGAATATTGGTAATAAGATCAAAGAATTACGTATTCAAAAAAGTCTAACGCAGGAAGAGCTCGCAGACCGAGCTGAACTTTCCAAAGGCTTTATTTCTCAATTGGAACGGGACTTAGCATCTCCTTCCATTGCCACCTTGGTTGATATCCTTCAATGTCTTGGCACGAACCTGGAAGAGTTTTTTAGCGGAACTACTGCTGAACAGGTTGTCTTTAAAAAAAATGACTATTTTGAGAAATACGATTCGGAATTAAAAAATGAAGTAAAATGGATCATACCCAATGCCCAGAAGAATATCATGGAACCTATCCTGCTTACTCTGGATGCCGGTGGATCCACCTATCCGGATAATCCTCACGAAGGTGAAGAATTCGGTTATGTACTTAGCGGCAACATTACACTCCACATTGGGAATCGGACACATAAGGTAAAAAAAGGCGAATCCTTTTATTTCACCGCAAACAAGCAACATTATATTACCGCTTCCGAGAAAACCGGAGCAGTCCTAATATGGGTTTCTACACCACCCAGCTTTTAAATTAATATGAAAAGAGGGATCCATCATGACGGATAACAAATTAATTAACCTGGTAAATATTTCAAAGTCCTACGGCGATACTGTCGTTTTGGATGAACTGAATTTATATATTCGTGAAAATGAATTTTTGACCCTGCTTGGCCCTTCCGGATGCGGAAAGACCACTACCCTCCGTATTATCGGAGGTTTCGAAACTCCAAATCAGGGAAAGGTTATCTTTGAGGGAAAGGATATCACCACGCTTTCTCCAAATGAACGCCAGCTAAATACCGTTTTTCAAAAATATGCCCTGTTTAATCATATGACGATTGCGGATAATATCGCATTCGGCTTAAAAATAAAGAAAAAAAGCAAAAGCTATATAAAGGATAAAATCAAATACGCCTTGAAGCTTGTTAATCTGGAGGGCTTTGAAGACCGTATGCCGGATTCCTTAAGCGGCGGGCAGCAGCAGCGTATCGCGATTGCGCGTGCGATCGTGAATGAACCAAAGGTACTTCTTCTCGATGAACCGCTTGGCGCTCTGGATCTGAAGCTGCGGCAGGATATGCAGTATGAGTTGATTCGTTTGAAGAATGAGCTTGGGATCACCTTTATCTACGTAACCCACGATCAGGAGGAAGCCCTCACGATGTCCGACACCATTGTTGTCATGAATCAAGGCTATATCCAGCAGATCGGAACACCGGAGGACATCTATAACGAGCCAACGAATGCTTTCGTTGCTGACTTTATCGGTGACAGCAACATCATTGCATCTACCATGGTGGATGATAAATTAGTGAACATTTTGGGAACCAATTTTCCTTGCGTTGATACCGGCTTCGGAAAAAACAAACCGGTAGACGTTGTCATCCGTCCGGAGGATATCGACCTTGTAAAACCTGAGGAAGGGATCATTACCGGCTGTGTTACCTCCCTCATCTTTAAGGGAGTCCATTATGAGATGGATGTTATGGCAAATGGCCATGAATGGCTTGTTCACTCCACGGATCTCTTCCCGGTAGGAAGTGAAGTCGGTATGAAAGTAGACCCTTTTGACATTCAAATCATGAATAAGCCGGCTTCCGAAGATGAAGAAGCGGTTGAATTGGAGGAATAATCAATATTTTAATGTAGGAGATGAGCCCCATTGAATATTCTATTTAACGCAAATAAGAACAATACAAACCGACCGGGCAATGTGCCTGCCGCATATAGAAAGCACAAATCCACGAAAGAGCATGATCACGGACTTAAGATCGGTAAGTCCAATCACATGAAATTGTTATCCTTCCCATATATTCTATGGATGGCAGGTTTTATCATCATACCCTTACTCATGATTTTATATTATGGGGTACATGATAAGTATAACCAGATTACCTTTGAAAATATCGCATTTATAACCGACCCTATCAACCAGAAGTCACTGCTTTTGGCTCTTGAGCTTTCCGTTGTCAGTACAGTTATCTGCCTGTTGCTCGCTTACCCGCTGGCTATGATTTTAAGAAAAAGCCATAAAAACAGTAACAGCTTTATCATCCTAATCATGATCCTTCCGATGTGGATGAACTTTCTCTTAAGAACCATAGCATGGCAGAACATATTGGAGAAAACCGGAATTTTAAATAGTATCCTTACGTTTCTCCATCTGCCGACCATGAATATCATCAATACCCCGACCGCAATCATTTTGGGCATGGTATATAATTTTCTGCCCTTTATGATTCTTCCGATCTATAATGTTTTGGCAAAATTAGATCAGGATGTCATCAATGCAGCAAGGGATTTGGGTGCAAACAGCTTTCAGACCTTTGGAAAAATCATACTTCCCTTAAGTATTCCAGGAGTGATCAGCGGAATCACAATGGTTTTTGTTCCCGCCTTAACTACCTTCGTCATTTCAACCATCCTCGGCGGAAGTAAGATCGTATTGATCGGTAATGTCATCGAGCAGCAGTTCCGTCTGGGAAATTGGCATACCGGATCCGGATTATCGCTGGTATTAATGATCTTCATCCTACTTAGTATGGCAATCCTATCGAAATATGATAAAGAAAGCGAGGGGAGCAAGATATGGTAAAAAAATTTTTTGAACGGTTTTATATTGGAATCATCCTTTTATTTTTATATGCTCCGATTTTTATTTTAATCATACTATCCTTTAACCGATCGAAATCAAGAGCAAAATGGGGCGGCTTCACCCTTCACTGGTATAGGGAGCTGTTCCAGAACAGGGATATTATGAATGCCTTATACACAACTCTGCTCATTGCGTTTCTATCCGCTCTCATCGCGACTATCATCGGAACAACCGCTGCACTTGCGATGAACAGTATGAAGAAAACGCCGCGTACCATACTTATGGGAATCACCAATATTCCCATGCTGAATGCAGATATCGTAACCGGTATTTCCCTGATGTTAATCTTTGTTGCATTACGATTCAGCTTAGGCTTTACCAGCGTATTGATTGCTCATATTACCTTTAACATACCCTATGTGATCCTGAGTGTTATGCCGAAGCTGCGACAGTTAAACCCGCATACTTATGAGGCGGCTTTGGATCTCGGAGCCTCTCCGGCAGTAGCATTTTTTAAGGTGATCCTTCCAGATATTTTCTCCGGTGTGATATCCGGTTTCTTCCTTGCCTTCACCATGTCCCTGGATGATTTTGTTATCACCCACTTTACGAAAGGCCCGGAAATAAATACCTTATCCACGAAAATATATACCGAAGTACGTAAGGGAATTAAGCCCGAGATGTACGCACTCTCCACTCTATTGTTTGTCACAGTATTACTGCTTTTGATCATCATAAATCGAAAAAGTGCAATGAAAAAAGCACCGGTAACGAAAATCTAGTTTATCGATTGCTGTTGCATTCGCTTTAAAATTGCAGCAGCCTCACATAGGGTTTGTGTCCGCGCGGTATCACAAACTCCATAATAAAGTAAAAGGATCGTTACAACGAGTATATTCATAGACCTTGAACGATCTACAAACTCCATTTTAAGTAAAATATCGCGCAGAAATGAGGTTAAAAAATATGAAAAAAATAATTTTAATTGCTTCCCTCATGATGCTATCCTTCATTTTCGTCGGCTGCAAGAAGGAGGAAGGCGAAAAGGTATATGTTTATAATTGGGGAGAATATATGGACCCCGAGGTTCGGAAGATTTTCAAAGAGAGAACCGGTATTGAAGTCGTTTACGATGAGTATGAAACAAATGAAGAAATGTTTCCAAAGATCAAGGCAAATGCCTTTCAGTATGATGTCATCTGCCCTTCCGATTACATGATTCAGAAAATGGCAGAAGAGGGACTGCTGGCAGAAATCAATTTTGAAAACATACCCAATATCAAATATATTGACCCTACCTTGCTGGAAAGCTCGGAAACCTTTGACCCCGGCAATAAGTACGGAATTCCTTACGCCTGGGGCACTTTAGGCATCCTCTATAATAAAACAATGGTAGAGGAGCCGATCGACAGCTGGAGCGCCATATTTGATGAAAAATATTCCGATAGCATCCTGATGATCGACAGTGTCCGTGATGCATTTGCAATTGCACTGCGGTACCAAGGCTATGACCTTAACTCCACCAATGAGAAAGAGTTAAAGGAAGCGCAGGCAATTTTAAAAGCGCAGTACCCCTTGGTTCAGGCTTATGTCGTAGACCAGGTAAGGGATAAGATGATCGGCGGGGAAGCCGCCCTCGGCGTGATCTATTCCGGTGAAGCGATCTATACGAAGAGGGAGAATCCGGATCTGGAATATGTTGTACCGAAGGAAGGCTCCAATGTCTGGATCGACTCCTGGGTAATTCCTAAGAACGCAAAAAACAAGGAGAACGCAGAAGCCTTTATCAATTTCCTCTGCGATCCGGAGATTGCTCTGATGAACTTTGAGTATATCACCTACTCCACTCCCAATATGGAAGCCAGGAACCTAATTGCGGATGAAGATATTAAGAACAGCCCTGTTGCTTTCCCGGACCAGGCTACCCTGGATCGATGCACTGCCTTTAAGTACCTTGGTGAGGACGTAGAGGGCCTATACAATGATATGTGGAATGATGTAAAATCAAATATAAAGTAAAAAGCAATAGCCCGTTCCATTATGTTTCTATGGAATGGGCTATTGTTTATATGAATGAATAACACTATGGTTACCGTTCGTTTCTATTGTGTTACGATATTTCTTATTTCCCCTTTTTGAAATGCCTCTATATTCTGATAAACCTCATTTACCATCCGCTGCCTTGCCTCTACGGTTGCCCAGGCAATATGGGGAGTGATAATGAGCTTTATACTATCCTGGATGGAGTATAGCGGATTGTTCGGAGCCATTGGCTCTTCGGTCAATACATCCAGCCCGGCGCCTGCGATCCAATCCTCACGCAATGCCTTTGTAAGGGCATCTTCGTTTATGATCGGCCCTCTTCCAAGGTTTAATAATATGGCACTCTTCTTCATCCGGTGAAGTTCCTCTTCCCCGATCAAATTCATGGTATTATTATTCAGCGGTGCATGAATTGAGATTACATCGGATTGTCCCAGCAGGGTATCCAGATCAACCTGCTCATATGCCTGGTTCTTATTCTTCCCGGAGGTGGAATAATAGATAACCTTGCAGCCAAACTGCTTCGCCACCTCAGCCACACCTCTTCCGATTTCTCCAAGACCTATGATTCCCCAGGTCTTCCCATAGAGTTCATGAAACCTTACCGAGAAATGGCTGAAAATATCGGAGCGGATATAATCCCCGGATTTTACGAACTCATCATAATACCTTAATTTCTCATAGAGATAAAAGAATAAAGCAAAGGTATGCTGTACGACCGAGTTGGTCGAATACCCACGGACATTTGCCGCCTTAATATTACGACGGTTGATATAGTCAAAGTCTATAATATTCGTACCGGTAGCCGTAATGCAGATCAATTTTAAATGATCCGCAAGATGCAGCGTACTTTCATTCATCGGAATCTTATTTACTATAACGATATCCGCATCCGCGATCCGCTTAGCATTCTCTTCCGGGTTCGAACGAGGATACTTCACTACTTCTCCTAATTCGTTGAATATAGATAAATCAACATCATTTCCAAGCGTTTCCGTCTCTAAGAATACAATCTTCATCATTTCTCTTCTCCTAAGCTGTCTTAACGAATTCTTTCTGGAAAACCGATTTTCTTATGAACCTTACGAAGTGTTTTGTTGGCATAATATCCTGCTTTTTCTGCATTTTCCTTAATCACCTTATCAATGTATGCCTTATCCTGTGTAAGCTCCTGGTAGCGGTCCTGGATCGGTTTTAACATATTGGCAACAGCTTCTCCCACGGCGATTTTAAAATCACCATATCCGGCGGATGCAAATTCTTTTTCCGTTTCTTCTATTGTCTTACCCGTAACCGCGGTATAGATATCAATTAAATTGCTGATACCCGGCTTATCTTCGCTATAACGGATCTCATTGTCAGAATCGGTTATTGCTCTCTTAAACTTACGGATAATCGTATCCGGATCATCCATTAGATAGATGCTTGCGTTCGGATTTTCATCCGATTTAGACATTTTCTTCGTCGGATCCTGAAGACTCATAATTCTTGCCCCAGCCTTCCCAATATAAGGCTCCGGAATTGTGAATACATCCCCGTAGATTCCATTGAAACGCTCTGCAATATCTCTGGCGATCTCCAGATGCTGCTTTTGATCCGAACCTACCGGTACCACATCGGATTGGAACAATAGAATATCGGCTGCCATCAAAACCGGATAAGTAAATAAACCGGCATTAATATTGTCCGCGTGCTTTGCTGCCTTATCCTTATACTGCGTCATACGATTGAGCTCTCCCATATAGGTAAAGCAGGATAACACCCAACTAAGCTCGGCATGTGCCGGTACATGGGATTGATAATAGATACAATTCTTCTCCGGGTTCAGTCCTGCTGCAATATAAAGGGTAAGCAGTGCTCTGGCTTTTCTTCGAAGCTCCGCCGGATTCTGCCGTATCGTCATGGAGTGCATATCAACAACACTGTAAAAGCATTGATACTCATCCTCCAAGGTGACCCAATTCTTTAATGCTCCAAGATAATTACCTAAATGCAGGGTTCCTGTTGCCTGCATTCCACTAAATAATGATTTTTTTCCGTCTAACATATTCTCACACATCCTAATCAAATTGTTATTTACTACAACTATTTTAATACATTTTTCATTAAAATTCTATTTCAATTTATCGATTAATTCCTTTATAGAATCAATTGCATCTTTATATTCCTTGACTTCCCCAAAGCCGTATCTTGCAAAGATAAACGGAACACCGGCTTTTTTTGCCGCATCCGCATCCCCCTGCGTATCGCCTACATAAACTGGATTATGTAAACTATTCCGCTCCACTACCATGCAAATATTATCCGCTTTCAATTTACCGGATCTGCCCGGATACTCAAAGTCGACAAAATACTTTCGAAGATTCGGATATGCCTGAAAGAAGCATTGGATATATCCTTCCTGGCAGTTACTTACAATAAACAACGGATATTTCTTCGCCAGCTCGCAAAGCGTTTCCTCTAATCCGTCATACAGCCTTGCGCCATGCTCAGCCAAATAGATACATTCATAATCGCAGCAATCATCAATGATCTGATAAGCCATTTCCTTCGATACATTTTGAAATAAGCTTTCTGCTATTTCATATAATGGTTTGCCAAACAGACTTTCTAATTGCTGTACCGTCACTTCCGCTACGGAGGGATACTTCTCTCTGATTACCTTATTAAAAGAAGCTGCGACCTCCAGGGAGGAGTCCCATAATGTCCCGTCCAAATCAAAAATTATACTATCAAACATGCTTCCAATCCTTATTCTACGTGATTTTAAAGTAACAAAAATGCTAAGATCTACTTTTGCTGCTCCCATCGAAAATTAGAAATAAGCCTATACATAAGCTGCATTTTCTCATTTCACAATTATTTATCATAATATGAATATAATGCCTCTTTCTGATGAAAATGTCAACCCTGTCCCATCTTTCTTGAATTCCATACTTCTACCTGTGGAACACCATTTTCGAGAGTCCTGCGATAAGAAACCTTTGAAAATGCTTAAAGCATGCTTACTATTTTTATTATTAATATCTGAAATAAATTCTTTTTTGCGCTACTTGAATTTTTATCAATGCGAAGATATAGATTTGTAAAAATCATCGTTAGGATAAGTGCAA
Source organism: Lachnospiraceae bacterium (assembly GCA_015057615.1). GTDB lineage: Bacteria > Bacillota > Clostridia > Lachnospirales > Lachnospiraceae > Mobilitalea. Next base: position 20,627 of record SVEA01000096.1, read on the forward strand.
ACAGCGACAGATACAGCGGAATACTAGGATAATCAAAATCAATTATCATTCCAAACACTTCTTGAAGCACCGTCTGTACCGCATGAACCGACAGCATTCCTAAGCCGATCCCCAATGGCACGGTAAAAACAATCAAACAGACGGACAGAATCAGGATTAAAAAATCAATTTCATCCTTTGTTGCGCCTATCTCGCAAAGTGCATTGAATTCCTCCCGATTCATCTGAATAACACTCACATATTGGTTCAGAATAAATATTGCACCACCACAATAAATAACCATACGAAAACTACGATACGTAACCTTTGCGTATGGAAAAGTTATAAAATGATTTGTATTTATTAAATTACTTATTAAAAAGGAAAAAGTAGTCATTATGACAATATATAAACTGATTAACAGGATACAGTACAAATAATTTTTCCTGTTTTTTTTCAATATAAGCGATTTTATCATTCGCTCAAAATTCATAAGCACACTCCTTTCTATGCCCTTTGCCTAGATTCTTCTATATAACGTTGAAATGCTTGGCCTTGTTTACTACGAAACTTAGCCAAGCATTCAAAAATTCCTCTAGAAATTGCTGAGTATATTCCCCAATATACTTTACGCAAAGGTATTAACCGTAAATAAACCACATCATGAAGTCATAAACGTTTTTTAAAAATAGTGTATTCATACTTCACCTCCATAAGATAAAGAATAAAAAAACCACTCGTTTATCTTTTCGTTTCTAACCAGCAACTGGGAACCAATTGCTTTTTAAAAACTAGAAAAGACTATGTTTACAATGCCTTTATAGCATTACTACATAGTCTTAACAATGGAGAGCGACATGAACGTCGGATTTTAACGCATGAACGTCGATTCCCATATTAAATTATCTATTTTTCATTGTAATATGGATGGTAAATATCTGATTCGCATTTTCATATGTAATTGTACCGAGATACTTTTCTACACTCTGTTTTATATTCTTTGTTCCAAAGCCATGAAGGTATTTATCCTTCTTCGTTGTATGGAGAATACCGTCTGTTATGATCACCTTCTCGGCAACCGGGTTACTGATATCAATAAACAGATCCTCGTGATGGCTGCGGATTCGAATCTGTATCACTTTATGGTTCTCCGGACCCGAGTCAATCTTTGCGATCGCTTCTACCGCATTCGATATTGCATTTGCAAAGATAACGCACAGATCCATCTGTGAAATAAAAAGCTGCTCTGGAAAGGAACCCTCTACTTGTATTTTAATTCCCAAAGCTTCATATTTACCGACCGCTTCATTTAAAATTGTATTCACAATATCATTTCCGGTCTCCAATAATACTGGCAGGGAACTCATTTGCTCGATCAGCTGATTGATATAGCTTCCCATTTGCTCAAGCTTGCCACTGCGATACAGTCCATAGATACAGGTCAAATGGTTATTTATCTCATGACGGATTCCTCTTATCTCCTGCTGCTTCTCCTGTGCCAGTAAATAATAATTCTGCTGTGCTTCAAGAAGTGTTTGGTTTACTTTTGAAAGTGTACGGTAATTATCTCTGGATTCTGCCAGAATAACAAGCAGTAGACTTGCCACAAAATAGGCTAGACAGACAAGGATCGTAATCGCAAACATATTGCTTTGAAACCGGGAGGAAGATTCCGGAGTATTTACAATCATAAGGCTGGAGATAAATAAAATTCCGGTTCCCGAGGAAGCAAAAAGTATCGCATAAAGCCTTTTTGAAACCCCTGCCTTCCCAACGGACTTCCACCGGAATCTCTTTATTAATACGACAAGACTAATGATTAGTATATTAAATCCGTTTCCAAAATTATCCAGTATCTTACTATTGATAATCGTATGAAAGGAGCTTTCCCATACTAAAGAAATCACCCCGGTAATACAGGTATCTGCAAATAAGATACAAATATATGACAGCAAAATAGTATATAGTTTACGAAGTAATTTTCCCTGCAGAATTACCAGCAAAGTAACAATGATAAGTAGGGACAGGATATTGATGGACAGTTCACCGCTCTTATCAATCATTATCGTAATTGCGATGAAAGCAACTGCCGAAAGCCCCATTATAACATATCGATACTTATTCTTTTGTAATAAATAATTCAACATTCCGCACATAACTAACAGCAATTTCAATAAATCGATGCAATAATAGATCAGAATGTCCCAGATACTATAAACCATATACTCCACCCTTATCTTGCGTTTCTTTTTCTATACTCTTTACATGCTTTCTTAAACTTTGCCGCTTTTCGAACGGAGAGCTCTACCTTCTCGCCATTATCGAGAAGAATGTATCTGCCGATTTCCTCAACAAATTCCATGTTAACAATATAGGCTTTATGTACACGATAAAAATCATCGGTATTTAAGATCTCTTCCCACTCATTCATGGTCAGGACACTATCAAAGCTCTGCAGATTCGTACGAACCAAAGTCCCCCTGCCTTCGCTTTCAATATAAAAGATATTCTTAAGCTTCACAAATACGGTCTCCCCTTGTTTATCAACAACCGCTTTTATATTCCTTGTCATATCTTCAATTGCCTCTCTTAGCGCGATCGCCAATTCCTCTTCCTTGACCGGCTTTAAAAGGTACCGAAATGCTTTGACCTTGTATCCCTCCTGCAGAAAAGCACGAAATCCGGTAAGAAAGATAATAATCATACTGTCATCCTTCTTACGAATCCTTTCTGCTGTCTGAACGCCATTGATTCCTCTCATCTGAATATCAAGAAACAAAATGTCAATTAGTTTTTCATAGGCTAAAAGTTTTTCTCCCGAGGAAAAACTTACGATTTCATACTTAATAAGGCTGCTTTCCTGAAATCGATGGCAAAACTCAATTATCTCCTTACGAATAATATCGTTGTCATCACACACTCCTATAAGCAACTAAATATCCCCTCTTTTGTTATAATAATCCATTTTTCTACCAAATATATCATAGCAATATGTTTGGCGATAGTCAAGTTATACTAGTTATAAACACACGAGAAAGCTTACGAAAACTGCATAACTATCCAAAAAATATTGCAATTCAGTATTTAATATTTAAAAGATAATTATCCCGGCTTTTGTTTAAAACAATAATCTTACCATTCTAAAGTGCAGAAAGCTTTTGTATTATTCAAAAGTCGGGATAATTTCATAGAATCCGTATCACAGTTTCTATTATGTTCTGCTTTCAAATAACGCAGGAACAGATTTTAATCGTCTAGTTCTGCTTATATGTTCTTCCTGTTATCCGTCTTATCGAATACTAAATAAACGAGGAACATAATCAGAGCAATGATAGCAAAGGTATAAAGTACTCTTGATAAAATCAATTCGTATCTTGCATAGTTCCCATTGATTAATTGTGTCTTATCTATTAGTTTCCAAATTGGAACAAATTCTGCTGATATTATCTCTAATTTCCCTCCATAACCATAAACCAAATTACATGGAACGAAAAACACACCAAGTATACCTATGATCACAGTATAGATAGCGAAAAGTACTTTCTTGACTGTCAAGATAATCCCTCCATACTTAATATACCTATTGACTATCTCACAAGTCATTCATATTGAATAGAGCTTACCAGCACTATAGCTGACTACATCAATTTAGTCCTTTAAACTATCATAGTCCATCATGAATGCAAATTCAATGGTCCTGGCATGAAATGCTTGTTTCTGGCACAAACGGTAAATCTACTATCCCCCTTTATTGAAGCCTGAGCTTCCGCTGTCTCACTTAATTGAGACTGACGTTCCTGTCCATCTTGTGATTTTAATACTACGTCCTGCTTCTTTGCACACCCGGTCATAGCAAGAAAGCAGATGAAGATGATATGAAAATATCTATAGAATTTTCGAGACATTGGTATCCTCCTAAAAAAACACATCATATGCTTATGCACAGTGCATATAAGACATATGATGCGTTTTTATAAGTTAATCATTTGAAATTTCGCGCATAAATATTAGTTGTTCTTCTTGTCATTCAAATTCATGTTCGGCTCCTTCGGTTGAAACATCAGGTAAAAAGAAGTTTTCCCATTTGCTTTTACAGCTACCTTCTGTCCAAGATCTGCCACTTTCTTTAACATTTTCTCCTTATTCATGCTTGTCCCTCCTTTCGTAATTTTTCTATTAACATTAACATTGCGATCATTCCCAAGGTCAATGTAATTACGATCGAAAATCTTCTGAACCATGGGAACAAGCCTAATGCTAATAGGATCCAAACAACACTTATAACAATAGACTTCCTACGATTAACTATGATTGTCTGCTGGGATAAAATCTTATTTTCATTCTGAAGAGGCGCATATTTTATGATCGTTAATAGGTAAATTAATAAGATGCAAATAATCTGATATATATCTATCTCATTTTGAAAAATCTCCACAAATAATAGCAAAAGCATATATAAAGATAGAAATAATACACTACAGGAAAGAAAGGTTTTCGCATGATACCCGCCAGAGCATTGTCTTGTATAGATAAAGATCACCAAAAAGACGATACTTTCGAAAAATCGATGAAATACCAATCCGAACACACTCACCAATAAAATGCTGATTAAGCTTGCAATAATGATCTGGTATCCATATACATAGATTTCTTTTTCTTCTTTTTTAATGATATTGTTGTCCAACAAAAAATCGACTAATCGATTACTCAAATAGCTAAGCATCTTGCTTCACCTCTTGCGTTCATCATAGTCGATTTATTTTGCAAAATCAATTGGCTTGGCACGAAATGTCATTTTCTGGCACGAACGGTAAAAAAGATGAGCCGAATATTTTACAACATTGAATTTTCTCTTTTATTCAGCTGGATTATTACATACTGATAAATATGATACCAGAATCTATCTTGAACTTGTAATATGGGAAGAGGGGGAAAACCCTCTAACCACGGTACGAATTGCTCGATCCGGTGTCATCGATCCAGAAAACGTTGAAGAAATCAAGCAAAACTCAAAGAAAAATATAAACTGGTAGAGAGCAGGACCTGGCAATAACGCCGGGTCCGTTTTTTAACCTGGTTTTGCGTATGCAAGTACTCACAAGTTTGTATATGCGGCGCCGTTTTCTTTGCCCCTTCGCCAGGATATAAGTTTCATATCCTCCGGAGTTAAGATGCTGGGAAATACGAACGGATCGGAATCCGAAAATTTAAGTTCTTCTACAATCCATTCGTCATTTTCTTTTGAATACTCAATAAGTACGGATTGATTATCTTTTAGCCTATGTTCACTCATTGCACCCGTCTCTGATTTTTCTAGAATTGTTGAATAAGGATCCAATTTTAAGATATCATTAAAATTAGATTCCCCAACAACAATACTTTGGAAATCATCACGCCCCAACAGTTTTTTTAATTGCCACATATCAATCACTGAATTCGTTTCTCTGTTATATATAACAAAAAGTTTACTATCATCATCCATATTCCTTATTTCATACATTCGATTTTCTAATATGCGAGTTATATCTGCTTTGCCATATTTATTTTCGACACCAATAGGCCATAACCCTACGGAGAAGTTTTGCCTTATAAAATATGGTAAATTCACCTTTAACATATCTATTTTTTCCTCACCCCTATTATTAATATCCTTTTTTACAAATGCATAAATACATATAAATGAGACAATCGCCATTACAATTATTAATAATCGTTTTTTCATAAATTTCCCCCTTTTCCTCGTCATCAAATAACAGCGCAACAATACAAAAACACCCCTATCAAGAATAGTCAAATATGTTTCATCCTTCTATGTATCACAAATAAGCCCCTATAAAATGTATTTTTAAAACTATATTGGTTGAGACAATCATAGCTAATAAATGCAATTAAACAATAGCCTTGGCACAAACGGTTATTCCTCCCATGATTTATGTGCCACTAAAACAATAAGTAATGATGCCATCTCCATGAATATGGTAATCATACTGCTTATCATTATATTTTGGATCGCATTACTATCCTTACCCCATACCAAACTATAAACGGCTATTCCAATAAAAAGTGAGACAATCAGCGTTCTTATATATTCCAATCCTAATCTTAGTTTTATATGGCTGTATCCAAATAGAAACCACACCCGTTCTTTCCCACGTTTGCCCATCAGCCAAAAGGCAATGGATATTATATTCATTAGGAAAAGAATGATGCCTAGACCGGCTAATAAAATGATAAGCTGCTGATGATAGTCGATGAAATCCGCATACTGTGTTTTCCTGTAATCAATAACTTGCAGCTCCATTCCGCGGTCTTCTAACGCTTTCGATATTCGCTCTAAGGTCTTTTTTATATCTTTTTTGTTTTGTGATGCAATCGCAAATACGGAAGTTGCCGTTACTTTATCCAGTCTGCCTTCCGTAAAAAACACACTATAATTTAGTGCTTTATTGATGCTTTCCGCCATGGCATCCTTCACTGTGTAATCCTTCTCCTTAATGTATACATGATTATTGTCATAAGAAGTTGCGCTTCCTACTACTGCGCTTCGGTTCCCCGATATAAAATCTTCCTTAGAAAAGAATTTTCCATGAAAAATATCGTTTTTACCAGAACTAAATATTACTTCATAATACAATCCACTACCCTTCGCATGTAAAAGTAACGTTGCATTTTCCACAATGCTTTCTCCTAATAGAAATTCCATATTCATAAAAGGATATGACTTCACAGCAAAATAAACCGTTTTCTTGTTTAAAGCTTCATTTTCATAATTGTCTACAATATATAGATTATTTAAATGACGGACGATATTACAAATAAAAACAGCGGTGATAATACATACAGCTCCAATTAAATATTGATTTAATTTTACCCTTAATTTCCGAAGAGGATTCCAGCGGTACAATATACTACCTCCTTAATGATATCGCACTTTATATCTTTTCCGGCTCCTTAATCTTACCGGAAGAAATGTAGCGATATCGATCGCACTCTCCGGCGATATCTATATCATGAGTCGCTAAGACAACGGTAGTTCCATTCTTTACAACTTCCTTCAGCATATTCAGAATTATTCTTTGATTTTCCTCATCCAAAGATCCCGTTGGTTCATCTGCAAGAAGCAATTGAGGATTATGTATGAGCGCTCTTGCTATCGCTACTCTTTGCTGCTCCCCGCCGGAAAGCTCATAAGGATATCTCCTTACCTTATCTTCTAAGCCTACTCTATTTAATATTTCATAAACCATTTCTTCCCTCTTATTTTTCGAAAGCTTCCTTGTATTCAGCGGCAATTCCACATTGCCATAAACCGTCTTTTCTTCAATCAATGCAAAATTCTGGACGATAAATCCGACATTCTTTCTTCGAAACTCTGCTAACTTTCTTTTATTCTCAAAATCAACTTTCTCTCCGCGATATCGATACGCCCCATCGTTAATTCCAGTCAATCCGCCAAGAATATGAAGCAACGTAGATTTACCACATCCACTTTTACCCATAATTGCAAGTAACTCACCTTTTGCTATTTTTAAGTCGACCCCATCGAGTGCAATTATTCGATTCTTTTTGGAATTATAATATTTTTTAATGCCATTTAATTCGATTAACACAGCATTACTCCTCTCTTAAATACATACACAGATCCGTCTTTAAAAGCTTCCTAACAGCAATTATCATCGGTAAGACTGCAATAAAGAAAGCAGGAAGGAAAATATATCCTATCGTAATAGCCCTGCCCCCAAAAAGATAGCACAATAGTATTCCAAGTACACTTCCTCCGATCGTAGAGAGTGCTATAACAAAAAGAATTTCGCCCATTATGATCCAGATTAAATCCATCGTAGAAAATCCATTCATTAATAGTATTGCATAATATCTACCGTTACTTCGTATCTTCATGTATATATAAATGGTAAGTATAATGCATGTAAAAAGTAAAATTCCTATTGCAACCGTAAAGATAATTTTCAAAATAGTATCGATATTCATTCCAAACGTACTGCTTTGCTGATTTGTAGCCCCATCTACATAATATGCCGACTTAATATCCAGCTCTTTGCATATCTCTAAAACAATATCCTGTACTTGATTTGGTGATAAAGTCGTAGCTACCGTTCCACAATTTTTCATAAGATATAGCATCCAAAAAGTAAATTCTTGCGAATCCGTTTGTGGCAATTCACTTATGTTAGATAATGGCAAAACAACATACCTATCCAAATTTAGTAATTGACTATGATACAAAATATTAGATCCTTCTTCCAAGAATCCGACTATAATTGCCTCTTTCTGTGCCATAATCATATCTATTTGAATTTTATCGCCGACCTTATAATCATTCTTATACTCCTGTCCCAAGATTATTTTGATTGGTTGATTTTCTTCCCAGACATAATCCTCCTCCTGAAATGCTTCTCCCTCAGACATTTCTAATTTATAATGATTTATAACATTCAAACCAATCCAAAAACATTTTACGCAAGAGTAAATTTCTTCTGTTCCATTCGCTGAAGAGATTGCTACATTCTTTGAATCCTGGTAATCTCCCTCCTCATATCTTTCTAGGTTTTTATCATTACCCTTATAGTTTTTTATATAAATCACTTGATTGTACTGCTCCAAATACACAAAGTCTTCGCATTCATTCATTTTCTCATTATATCTTTTCAGTTTCAAATATCGGTTCGGATCCTTTCCAAATTTCTTTTCCGACTCACCCACAAAATTATCAGCCGTCATATAATATCTCACCTCTTCATATAAATGATGATATTGATCGACGTCTGCATAGGATGAGCGATATAAATTTATACTAAAGAAACTTAGTGAAGTGCTAATCATCCCCAGGCATATGACAAGAAAAGTAAGATGAGATTTTTTATTGATACTAAATTTAATTTCACTTAAAATATGCTTCATGGATTTTCCTCCATTTTAGGAATATGGTTGCCGGAAAGCAACAGCTTAGACCATACCATCAATATATCCCGTATTTATATTATCCTGGAAACTTGCTGAATGAAAAATTATAACTATTTCACTCTTAAGCCCCTTTAAAATCTGTTTTGTAGCTAAAAATCATCTTGTCCTATTTTTTCTTTCCTATATAAGGATAGGAGACAGAAAGTATAATTACCTCCGAGTAAAATTATGGTATTTATAAGATCAATTTTACGATATATATCAGCTTTTGGCAATTTTTCGAATAAGTATTCACTCTAATTCATTACCATATTCATCATAGAAATAGAAAGCAATAGAAGTATTTGCGAATTTCGGCTCCTGCATTAATGTTAATGACGGATTATGGCTAATATTAACTATGTCGGTATCCCCGTCCGCTATAATGCGCTTTACCTGCGCAAACTTAGCATTATTGCCGATAATAACGCTAAAGTTTTTATCATCAAGACTTGAAACATATGCTTCGACACCGTCTCCATATTGGTTCGTTACATATATTCGTTCAAATATATAATTATTCGGATATTCTTTTTTAAAAGTCACATACCCCATTTTATCACTATCATAGTCTCCATTAATAAAGCCTGCCAGTCTATAATGACCAATATCTGTTATGTCAAATATTGAAACATCTGATTCAATACCGGTCTTTGCCATAATCGTGTTTTTAATATCATCAGTATCATTTCCATAATATTTCTGCTTGTTCGATAACCAACCATATAACGCAAATACCAATAAGAGAATAACCATGAAAAGAATTGTTTTTTTATGTGATTTCAAATTATCAAAACCTCCCGCATAGTATCTTGCTATACAAATCAATGCGTTTCCCAGATTCAACCGCTGCTTACGTATCCATTTCCATTATCTATAAGAACTTTCCATAAGATTGCCCAATCTATCATAAAATAGAATTTCCGCCTTTGAAGTACCAATTGGATATTCCAGTACAGTCAATGATGGTGTAGTCTTAATCTCTTTATAAATTGGTTCTCTATCATCTATTACCATTTTTATTTTTGAAAATTTATCATTCATACTAAGTACTACTATATAGCACGCTGCTCCCAATTCATATTTTTCATCATTCAAAGTGATGTATTCGTAGAAAATGTCTGTGGCTCTTGTTATCAATTTTTCGGGTCTCACTACGCATATTAATTTATATCGTGAATTTCCATCTCGTTTCATCACTGCAAAGCCACACTTTTTGTTTAATTGATTGCAACAGATACATCATGATCACAATAATAATCATATGTATCTAAAGTCCCAGCATTAATAATTTGTACGTTCCATCTTGCCTTTAATATCTGCTCCGAACAAGCAGTATTTCCATAATCTCTTAGTGCCGAATCAACTTTAAAGTTATGACCCACCTGGGTAAGTTTGAAATTGCTATCCATTTCAGTTCTAATACTGCGTGTATACTGACCATTCACACCATTCGTATATGAATCATATGTTCTATTAATATCCACATAGCCCTCATTCGTGTACTTAATGGGGATACTATAAGAGATACTTAACAAACCGTAGCTTACACCGATGCTTGCTGAAAGATCCCCCCCAAGCCATTGTTTTGTACTAAACCATCAATTTCTGTGCTTTTCCATGCAGTATTTGAAATAGAAGTCTGATCAAGACTCAATGCATTAATATGCAGCCATGATTCAGTAGTTGAATCATAGTTTGTGTTAACTTCATGTGTCATACTCTTATCCCAAACTTTTAGCGTATAATATTGAATGAAGCCCTTTTGCAACAGTCTAGGGACCTTAAAATTGAAACTTTATCTATTAATTTTATAAATGCATCATTTATAAGATCATCAACAACGTTATAATCATGGGTAATTGCATTCTTTTAAGGAGATTATATCCAATTCATTCTACCTCTTCAATGCGTTTGGCACGAAATGCCTTTTTCCGGCACGAACGGTAATTTCAGCCAGAGATCTGCATAGAAGTAATTGTCCTTTTCATAATATTTTTTTATGCCATCGTATTTTTGCACAATGTCATCGATTGTTTTCAATCCATAGCCATGCTTCTTTTTGTCTTTCTTGGTTGTCACTAATTTGGGATTATGCTTTAGAACTGGTTTCTCAATTGTATTTTTCATTATGATGTTCAGATATGCCTTTTCATAGGTAACCGTAAGATGAATGCTTGATTTTGATGTGTTATGCGCGCATGCTTCAATCGCGTTGTCAAATAGATTTGCAAATAATATGCTTAAATCGATATCATCAATTTCGATCTGCTCAACCACCTGATAATGAATTTCGATTCCGCATTGCCTGCATTTATTTAATTTTGCATTGATGATCGCATTTAAGGTGCTGCTTGTTGTATAGATGAAGGCTCGTTCCGGTGTCAATTTTTCGTCCACAATATCTGCCAGATATTTTTTTGCCTCCGATATTTTATCTTCTTTTAATAAGGTTAGGCTGCAGAGAATATAATTTTTAAAATCATGGCGTAATTTCTGAATTTCATTGTATTGTTTCTGTACTTCTTTGATTTCATTTTTTTGGTTTTCCAGCTGTACCTCAAGTAAATAATATTTCAATTTTTTATCATTTTCTTTGCTGATAAAGGTCAATGCCCAGAAGGATAATACATTGATTGCAATCAGCCCTATGATAGAAATATTTATATAATGATTTTCATAGTTGCCCGCAATAATATTCTGCTCCAGGATCGCGATGCCGATAAACAGGGTCACGATGAAGATCAACAGGATTGCCCCGCCTTCCTTAAGAGAGATTTGATAAGAGACCTTCTTTTGTAGGGACAAGAGAAAGCAGGTAACCAGAAAATAGCACAATTTTGACAGCAGGACTGCATAAAGCCACACCGTATTCTGCTGTTTTATGAGCATTAAAATATCCGTTTCAAGAAGTGTACTTAAGATTGTCATAAGAAGCACGTTGATGATAAGGATCAGCTGGTTGCTTATGACCGAAATAAATATTTTCTTATAGAGGGATCCTTTTAAAAACAGCAGACTAAAAAGAAGGCATATTATAATTTGCACGATTCCGATGATACTTTCACTTTTAAAAATTATTTTCCCTATATGAAGATCGACTAACAGCAGTGCTGTTAATATGGCATATAGGAGCCATTTCCGGTTCGGTTTCTTTGGTTCCAGTGATTTGATAATAAAATTTACAATGATAATACATTCGATCATTGCTACGACAATTCCCATCATATCAGCTTAGTCTCCTTGTATATTCAATAAATTTTTCTTTCACTTCTTCGTTCCTTCTCCGGCTTAGCGGAAGCTTCTTTTGGTCGGTTAAGATAACCTCATTCGTATTAATCGAATAGATATGCTGGTAAGAGACCAGATAGCTTTTATGTATTCTTATAAAGCCCCAGGTCCCGAACTCCTTTTCATACTTATCCAGAGAGCCTCTGACCTTTATGTTTTTGTCCTTTCTATGAATGTAGATATAATGCTGAAAAGCCTCCATATACTGGATATCATCCACTCTCCATATAACCACGCCATCCGTAGTTAAAAAGGAGTAATAGTTCTTTGAATTATCCATTATTTTCTGGAAAGCCTCCAAAGCTTCTTCTAATTCACTGTCTATTTTTGATTTTCTTATAAATCGAAGCGGTCGATATCGAAACGATTCGAAAACATAGTTTTCATAGCTTGTCAAAAAGATGATCTCCATATCATCATATACCGAACGCAATTTTGCAACTACGTCAATCCCCGACATATGCGGCATTTCGATGTCCAAAAAAACCAGATGGAAGTTGGTATTCCGGCAAGCATCTAGAAACGTGCTGCCATTCGTAAATTTCATTACATTCACCGCAATATTTCGTGATACATAAAAATGATCAATTTCCCTTTCCACGAACTCTAAAATAGGAACCTCATCATCACAAATCGCAATATTAATCATCGTCATACAATCCCCTCCGTATCGTATTTGTATGTAAATTTGCTCCATTGTCAACCAATTTTTGCTATAATTACAGTTTATCAGACAAAGGTAAGTTCATCAACTACACATTTCCAGATTTTCCGTATTAATCGTTCCCCAAAGACGTGTGTTGCGGATGAAATTTGTTTCCTATACCTACCATGATTAGCCCGACAAAAACCTTCTTAGCAAATCATCTTCATCAATATACACAAATCAAGGTAAAACTTAAGTAATAGGAAGCAATATTTTACTGCGCAACTGTTTGAAGTCGTTGGTACTTAGATCATGTGTTTTATGATTTTATGTACCATTACGTACTCCGACCCAAGTACTGCGTTTTATGCAGTACTTTGCGGAACTGCGTGTTGCGAATGAAATTTGTTTCCTATTACTTGTCAACACATATATTGTGCAAATTGATGAAGACAAGTTTATAAATTGGTTTTTGTCGTTCCTATCTTCTCATGCATAAATTGTGCAAATTGACAAAGTCGTCTATCCTATTTAAAGCCATGAACAGGAATAGGACCTTATATACGGTTGCACAAACCTGTGCTATAATATTTAGTAGATTCTTCTATAAAAACATTGTTCCAGATAATTACGAAACTTTGATACTTCAGCTATTAATTTGAGGATTAAAAGCTATGAAGATTTTCCATAAGAAAGGGTTTGATACGATATGAAACAAATAGCAAGCTTTACCATTGATCACATGAAACTTCTTCCCGGTGTGTATGTATCCAGAAAGGATGCAATCGGTAAGGAGACGATTACCACCTTTGATATTCGAATGACCCGGCCGAACTTTGAGCCCGTTATGAATACCGGAGAGATTCACACCATCGAGCATCTTGCTGCAACCTATCTGCGCAACCACAAGGATTACGGAGCTAAGACGGTCTACTTTGGTCCCATGGGCTGCCGCACCGGCTTCTATCTTCTGCTCGGCGGTGACTATGCTTCCAAGGATATCGTTCCGTTAATAACCGGGATGTTTGAATTCATCCGTGACTTTGAAGGGGAGATTCCCGGTGCGGCGGCAGTCAATTGCGGCAACTATTCGGACATGGATCTTCCGAAGGCGAAACAGGCTGCAAAGCATTTCTTAGATACCACCCTCTATTCAATCGATGAGAAGCATTTGAACTATCCAAACGCATGATGCCCTGCTGGAATACAGGATACTTTACAGGGATGCATGATACTCTGCAAGAATGCGTGATGCTCTACTGGAATACATGAAGTTCTGCAAGAAAGCAGCTGCATCAAGCATCGACACAAAAGGGCTGTGAATTTTCCTCGAAAACCGTATATGTCCCATTCTATAAAAGTGCATCATTATATTAGGTGTGAATATAATATACTGAGTACATAGATGGGAGGAGCTATGGCAGACATTGATTATATGCATTCTGTAAATATTATGAGAGCCGCGCTACCTTATTTTGACCGAAGGACAAGAAGAATAGCGGATCTCATGACCAAAATATTGGATCTTATTTATTGCTTCCGTTATTTTCGCCAACCTCTCGATGAGGATGAATATGATTCAGGAAATTATAAAATGGATGTCGAAGGTCTCTTGACCGAAATCCGACCCCATTGTAATGATAGAGAAAGACCGATTATTGATCAAATTCTGGGTATTTTTAATGCTAAGAGAATGTACGAGGCTTATACAACCTATATGAATATGATGAAAACGATGCAGGAGTTTAATAATGCCGATCCGGAACATCCTTCGGAGAACGGCAGCTTCGATTTTGATTTGTCATCCATATTGGGAAATAATAGTTTCGGCAATTTTTCCGCATCGGATATACAGAACTTAGTCAAAACCTTTCAAGCCTTTAACCATAATCCATCTTCGGGCAGTGGGGAACATGAGGAACAAGAAAACCATACAATCGACAATACCAGCAGCCTGGTTAGCGCTGCCGTTGTTAATCCGGATGCTAAGGAAGCCGATGAAGCTTCAAATGCGAACGATTATGATAATGGAGAAGCTTATCCGAACCATAGCGATTCCGTTATTGAAGTAGACTTCTCAACAGGCGCAAAAACAGGAGGGAAATCCCCCTCTTCTACTTTTGATTCGAATTCACCAAATCCGAATGAAGATTTTGCTTCCGATCTAAAACCAGAAGAAGATCAGGATACGGATAAGAGTGACAGCAGCAATGTCCTTGATATGCTTAAGACCATGGTACCACCCGAACAGATCAGTACTTTTGAAAACTTAAGTATGCTTTTTAAAGCCATGTCATATGATAATACTAACAAACCTAATCAAAAGTAAGGAGTGATACTGGTGGCTGACACTTCTTGGATGAACAATCCGAAACTACGTAATATTGATCCTCGTAAGCTTACAATCCTTTTAGAAATCGTGAAAGAAGCCGAAGGGAAACCGTTGGATAAATTAATTCCAATTATTATGAATGCGAATAAAAAACTACAGGAGCAAAGTCTCAACCTCACGAAGGATGAAAATGAGATTATGATTGATTTACTCTCCAAAAATTTATCTCCAAGAGAAAAAATGCAATTCGAAATGATAAAGAAAATGATGGCGAGCAGAAAATAAAAATAACGCAATACCCCTATATGTCATTCTCTTGAAACTACGACATATGCCGGTATTGCGTTTATTTTTTATTTTAAAAAAGCAATTGCATATCCAGGTAAAGTCAGACAATCCTTCTGCAAAGTTACCTCACTGCCATCCACAGTTAGATAGCCGCGGATCTTCCATCCGTTTCGCCCGGTATCTGCAAGGTTAACTGCTGCTTCCCCGGTACTAAAGTTATAGATAATCAGAATTTCACTATCCTGATAATTTTTACGAACTACAAGAACATTTTGATCCGTTATTTCTTCGATGATACCGATTTCCCCTCTGGCAATCTCCGGGTTCTCATTTCTTATACGAATTGCTCTCTTGTAATAGTTCAGGATGGACAGCGGATTCTCCAGCTGCTCATCCACCGGTGGAAATTCTTGATTCACTTCGTCTGCATTGGATGGCTTTTGTGTCATGCCGTTATGATCCTTCCCGGACCAATACATCGGAAGACGCTTATTTTCATCCTTATCTCCTCGGCTGTTCATTCCAATCTCTTCCCCATAATAGACAAACGGACTTCCATTTAAGGTAAGAAGCAGCCCCGCAGACATCTTCATCTGCTCCTCGTTGTTGACACACTGTGCAGATACTCTTGTAGTATCATGATTACTAATAAAAGGCGCATCGATATAGTCTTCATTACCCTCTTGGTATTTCATCTGCATACTCATCATGTTTTCTGCAAAGGAGGATGCGGTTGCGGTTCCTAACCCTCTTACTGTTTTTACAATTTCCCCATTATGCATCGCCAGAGGGAAATTAAACAAGCTTGTAATCCCGCTTTCATAATAGGCAGCAATGGTATCCGTTCCTTCCCATACTTCACCTACGATATATGCATTTTCATCAATGCTGGCTACATAATCGGTAAACCACTGAAGTACTTCGGTGTTTTTATCCTTTTGGCCGGAATAAAATTCTTTTGCCGCATCCAGCCGAAAACCACCAACGCCCAGATTCAGCCAGTATTTTGCTATTTCTTCAATTTCTCTGCGTACCTCTGTATTTTCTAATGCCAAATCCGGCATCTGATCCCAGAAGACTCCTTCATAGTACCAATCCGTATTCCCTACCCTATGATAGCTTTTCCCTCCATCATAATCCTTTGTAAAATGATAATAACCTATGTAAGGGCATTCTTTTAGATCCGGTTCCTTGTCTTTCTCCAGACCCTGCAGATAGGTTACGGCTTTTTGAAACCAAGGGTGCTTTGCTGATGTATGATTAAAGACGAGGTCAATGATTAGTTTGATTCCCCTCTTGTCACATTCTTTAATTAAGTTTTTAAAATCATCCAGCGTACCATATTGCGGATCGATATTATAGTAATCCTTAACGTCATATTTATGATAGCTGTCTGACGGCATAACAGGCATCAGCCAAATACCGTTAAATCCCAAGTCTGTATCGGTCGCCGGATCCCCATCATTGATATAATCTAATTTCTGAATCAGCCCGTTAATATCTCCTATTCCGTCTCCATTGCTGTCATAAAAGGAAGATAAAAATATCTCATAATAATTCCGGTAATTATCCTCAATAATATTTAAATCCTGTTTGTATTTGTATTCTATTGCTGCTACTTCTTCCTGCTCAGGAGCAGATACTGGCTCCTCCGTCATCGCAGCAGGCACGATGGCTTCATCAGGCACTTTCTCCGTAAGAACCCTGGTATCCTCCTTCCTGCACCCACAAAACGCCAGCATAAGCAGCAGAAACATTAGAAATCGATCTATTCGCTTCATCAAATAACTTCCCCTCATTCTGTTAAGTGACAGTTTCTTTGTAAATTGCCGTTTCCATCATCCTTTCACTGCTCCTGATAAACCTTCCACATAGAATTTCTGCGTCTTAAGAAATAGGATTGCAATCGGAATAGAAATAATTACACAGCCTGCAAAGAACTGTGTGTAATAATATTCAATAAATTCTTTCTCCAGCATGGTCCAAAGCCCTATACCAACCGTATAATAAGCCCGATCCTGCCCAAGGATAACCTTTGCAAAGATATAGTCAATCCAAGGCCCCATAAAGGAGGTTAATAAAGTATATACGATAATTGGCTTGGATAACGGAATGGTAATTTTCCAGAACACATCCCATTTGGTAGCTCCATCGATATAGGCAGCCTCATCCACTGTCTTTGGAATCGTATCGAAGAAGCCTTTTGCAATATAGAAGCCAAGACCGGCGCCACCGGAATATACCATAATGAGTGCCAATAGTTTCAACGGGCCCGCTTCCAATAATCCAAATCCTTTTAAGATGTAATACACCGCAATCATAGACATAAAGCCGGGGAACATACCGAGAATCAGGGAAATGTTCATCAGCTTCTTACGCATCTTAAACCGTAATCTGGACATGACAAAAGATACACATAGAACGAAAAATGCCGAAAGAATGCAGGTACAGACGGATACGATCAGGGTATTTACAAACCATCTCGGGAAATCCAGACTACCGTTTTGTATAAATATATTCTTATAATTTTCTAAGGTATAACCCCTTGGCATAATATAGCTCTTATAGGAACCGCCTTCCTTCCGAAAGGATGTCAGGAGAACAAAGAAAATCGGTAAGATCCATATAAATCCAAGGATTCCCAATACAATATGAACCAAAATATTAATAAGACAACGTTTTATCGATCTGTTTTTCATTATTGGAAAGCCTCCTCATCTTTATATGATTTTGAACTGCGGTAGGTAATTAGTGACATAGTGGCTAATATAATAAAGCTGATGATTCCGATAACGGAACCAATATTGTAATCCTTCTCCGTCAGCGTCAACCGATACAGCCAGGTGATTAAGAGATCCGTCTTTCCCGCAGCATAGTACTCAAGTGAATCCGGACCTCCGCCGGAAAGCAGGAAAATGACATTGAAATTATTGATATTTCCAACAAAGGTAGTGATTAAATGCGGAGTTGTAATAAACAGCATATAAGGCAGCGTTATTTTAAAGAATATTACAATTGCATTGGCGCCATCCACCTTGGCAGCGTCATACAGATCCCTCGGTATATTTTGCAGAATACCGGTGGTTGTTAACAGGGTATAGGGTACACCGATCCATATATTAATGCAGATGATGGTTATCCTAGCCAGCGTAGGGTCCGTAAAAAACGGAATTGCTTCGGTCTTACCGATAACTTTAAGGGTCCGAAGCAGGGAGTTAACCGGTCCATTGGTATTAAACATGGTCCGCATGGTAAGTAAGGAAACAAATTGGGGAATTGCGATTGAAAGAACAAAGAGAAATCTCCAAAATCCCTTACACCGTGTTCCTTCACGATTTATTAAAATTGCCAGGATCATTCCTAATATGTAGCAGGAAAAGGTTGCAAAGATCGCCCAGGTAAAGGTCCAGCCAAGGATTGGCCAGAAAGTCTTTGATAGTAGGCTTCCTTCCTTAAACAATGCTTTAAAATTCGCCAGTCCGACCCAGTCAAATAGATTTCCCGGGGGCTGGTGGTTTTTATCATAATTCGTAAATGCAATTAGGATCATAAAAATCAAAGGAATGATTGTGAAGCATATAATACCAATGATCGGTGTAAACAGCATTGCTTTATGCAGATTTTTCTGTTTTAAGCTTCTTAGATCCTCCAGAAAATTCGGAACTTCCTTCCCTGCCTCCCTTTTTCTCTGCGAATCATAAGCACTTTTTACAGATCCCCTCAGACAATAGATAAACGCTAAGGTTATAACGATTGTCAGTACTCCATACAGCAGGCACAGCATGGAATTGTCACCGACTATGTATTCATAGATCTGTTTTTCTTCATTAAAAACCTCAATTTGTGCAATGGTTCCCAACGTAATCAAATTTTTCAAAGAAGTAATCCCATAGGCAGCCATATAATATAGATATATGACCTCCAGGGCAAGATATAGTATGCCCCGCAGAAACTGCCTGCAACAAAAATTTCCAAGTCCAAAAATAAATGCAGATAGCTTCGTCATCCAATTACCTTTCCGAAAGGCGGTGTGAAAGCTCATATCCCATGCCCCGGAATTTCCATACGTTATTTGCTTGCTGCCCATAATTCAACCTCCACTAATATGGTACGGTTAGAAACGGAATGTCCCTTTTTACATGAACATTCCGTTTCCATCAACGTTCTGACCTTACCGATAACCTATTCTACTATCAAAGTTGCTACAAAGGTATCCAGCTTTTCCTGTGCATTATCCTTATTGAAATCGCCGCTTCGAATCTCCGTCGCAACTGCACCAACATTTGCCCAATATTTTGAGCTGAACTCTGCGGATGTCGGCTGCATTACGGATGCATCATTTGCCTCATTAACAATAACCGTAGCAACGGTATCTGCCTGAACTTCCGGAGCTGTTCCCGCCGTTAGGTTTGTAGGAACCTGTGCCGTTTCAACAAAACGCTTTAACTGCATTTCTTCGCCTCCAAGGTAGGTAGCAAATGCTACTGCCACATCCGTGAATTTTGCCTGCGGATTAACACCGATTGCCTTAGATCCGTAAAAGCCCTTTAACTGATAATCATTTCCATCCGGATTAAAGGTCGGAAGTATAGCAAGACCAAGGTCATCCCCTAAAGCATCCTTATACATCTGATAGTTCCAGGAGCCGTCCCACCATGCACCAATTCTATGATCCTCTGCTAATTCGGATAAGGATACATCATCTGCATATGCCGTCTTCGGATTATTGATCAAATCAATAATGTACTTGGTTACCGATAAACCTGTCGGATTGTTCCAGTTACAGCCTGCTGCAAAATCCAATGCATCATCCCCATAGATCGTTAAGCCTGCGCCGTAATACCATGCTGCAAATTTCCAGCCGCCTGCGGAGTCAAAGCAGAAATTATATACATTGTCTGCAGTAGATTTTTCCATTATGCTTTCCATCGATTTTACATCTTCCTCGGAAAGCAGAGTCTTGTCATAGAACATGAAAAAAGTATTATGGGTGAATGGAATCCCATAGATTGCTCCGTCTGCTGCGGTAACTGTAGCAGCAACGGTTTCTGCCATTGTGGTTTTCACCAGTTCCTCTGCCTTACCGCCAAGCTTTGCAATAGCACCTGCATTCACAAGCTCGTTTAATTGATCATTTGCAAAGAAATAAACATCACCGGCTGCTGCAACATCTTTTAGTACTTCATCCTTTGCCTTATCTTCCCCGACGGTTTCAATGGTAAAGGTAATATCCCATTCCGGATGCAGCTCCTGAAAGGATTTTGCCATAGAATCCATCGTCCCTGTTTGAATCTGATTTTCCGGGCACCATACTTTCAAAGTAACCGGTTTTGCTTCTACTTCCTCTGGTGCCGTTTCGGACTTCTTGCCCGTATCTTCTTTCTTTTCTTCCTTGTCTGCATTCGCATCCGTCTTTACAGCATCCGCAGGTTCTTCCTTCTTACCGCAGGCTGTAAAGCTGCCAAGTACCATTGCGGTAATCATAATCAGTGCCATAAGTTTTGTAATTTTCTTCATACCTCTCTACCTCTTTCCTTTTTTATTATTAATGCGAAGAAAATTCATTCGAATCCCCTTCGCAACAAGATTTAATGTCCTTTATCGTATGTATGAGTGTTATAGTAATATCTTTATTGCCTTTCTGTCGATACCAGGACATCTCCTCTTGCTATGAATAAATATGCTGCTTGCATACTAATTCCATATCTCATCCGCGTAGTTTCGAATGGTTCGATCGCTGGAGAAAACACCGGCATTTGCCGTATTAATAAAGCATTTTCTGTAAAATGCGTATGGATCCGAGTAATCCCGGTTTGCTCTCAGCTTTGCCTCACAATATGGTAAAAAGTCTAAGAGCAGATAATAGTGATCCGGCTTATGCCAGCTTGCGCCCTCTAAAATAGCGTTATACAGCTCCTGGAACATTCCGGTTCCGTTATCGCTAAAGGTTCCATCAATCAGGGTGTCAAGTACCTTCTTAATTCTCGGGTTTTTCTCATACAGCTCTCTCGAATCGTACGTATCAGCGATCCGTTCAATCTCTTCCACCCTTGCGCCGAAGATATAATTGTTCTCTTCCCCTGCCTGCTCCACAATCTCAATATTGGCACCATCATAGGTTCCAAGGGTAACCGCACCATTTAACATAAACTTCATATTACCGGTACCGGAGGCTTCTGTGCCCGCGGTTGAGATCTGCTCGGAAATATCTGCAGCAGGTGTCAGCTTTTCGGCATAGGATACATTGTAATTCGATACAAAGACAACCTGCAGCTTATCCTTCATATCCGGATCCTCATTGATCATCTTCGCTATCTCGTTGATATATTTAATAATGCCCTTTGCCCTGAAGTACCCCGGAGCAGCCTTTGCTCCAAAGATAAATACCGTTGGATTAAACTCCTTAATTCTTCCATCCTTCAATCCATAATAAATATCCAGAATGGAGAATGCATTTAATAGCTGGCGTTTATACTCATGAAGCCGTTTAATCTGGATATCAAAGATAAACTCCGGATTCACCGTGATGCCTTCCTTTTTGTATATGTACTCTGCCAGCTGCCTTTTCTTTATCTGCTTGATATCCCCGTACTGCTTTATTACATTCTTATCATCCGCATATTTCATAAGGTTTTTCAGAGAATCCAGCCGGGTGATCCAGGAGTTTCCTATCTTATCCGTGATAAATCCGGCTAACTCCATATTTGCAAGGGCAAGCCACCTTCTCTGCGTAATTCCGTTGGTTTTATTATTAAACCGCTTCGGATACAGCTCATACCATTCCTTTAGGGCATCCTTTTTAAGAATTTCTGTATGAATTCTTGCAACACCGTTGATAGAATGGGTCGCATAGATTGCAAGCCTTGCCATATGAATTGTATTATTATCCAAAATCCGATAGAGCTTCTGCTCTTTTTCTGTATTTTTACCGGCTGCTTTTAGATCCTTTATCAGTGCCTTATGGATTCGTTCAATATAGGGATAAACCTGGGGAATCACTTCCATGAAAAGCGCTGCATTCCATTTTTCCAAAGCTTCTGCCATAATTGTGTGGTTGGTGTAGGCGAAGGTTTCCCTAGCGATACGGAATGCCTTGGCAAAGGATACTTTCTCTTTTTCCATCAGTAACCGGATAAATTCCGGCAAAGCAACCACCGGATGCGTATCATTTAATTGAATTGCATATTCCTGCGGAAAATGATTGAAATCCTTCCCGTATTTCTTCTTATAGCTGCGGATCACATCCTGCATGGAAGCGGCAGCAAAGAAATATTCCTGCTTTAATCTTAATTTTTTCCCTTCGTTCGTATTATCGTTCGGATACAGCAGGCTGCTGATTGCCTCTGCCTCATCCCTGTTCTTTACCGCATCCTGGTATCTTTGTTCATTAAATAATTCAAAATTGAATACCTCGATCGGCTCTGCCTGCCACAGCCTTAAGGTATTCACTGTCTTACCGCCATAGCCGATCACCGGGGTATCGTATGGAACAGCCCAGACGGATTGATCTTTATAATCAATGCGAACCTTATCTTCTTCCTTTCGAACGGACCACGGATCGCCAAAGCGCTGCCAATCATCCGGCATCTCCTTCTGGAAACCATTTTCAAAATATTGCTTAAACAGACCGTATCTATAACGGATTCCATAACCATGCAGAGGAATGCCGATCGTCGCACCGGAATCTAAAAAGCAGGCTGCCAGTCTTCCCAGTCCGCCATTTCCAAGCGCTGCGTCTTCGATATCCTCAAAGATACGGATGTCGATTCCATTTTCACTCATTAGCTCAGCAAATTGGTTTATCAATCCCATATTGTAAAGGTTGCTGTAGATCAGACGTCCGATTAAAAATTCTGCGGAAAGATAGCAGACCTTTTTCTCGGATGTCTCCAGCCCCCAATTTCTTCCAAGTATTTTCATTGCGGCTTTGGATACTGCGTGATATAGCTGTATCGTATCTGCCTCCTTAATCGTAGTACCGTAATCAAAATCGAGTATTGCACTTACATTACTCTTAAAACCGTTTTCCATAACATCCTCCTATATTTCCTGCTCTTCTTATGCCTCGTATTTTATATTGTGTATACATTGCAATTTAATCGAATTTTATCGCCGTATTCCCATTGCATTTACATGGGATTTATACTGCGTTTATATTGCACTTAAATCGAATTTTATTGCCACGTTTGCATTACATTTTAATTTAAGTTTTATTATCGTGTTACCATTGTACTTACACGGAATTTGTACTGCGTTTGCATTGCACTTAAATCGAATTTTATCGCCGCGTTTGCATTGCATTTTAATTTGGGTTTTATTATCGTGTTCCCCATTGCAATTACACGGAATTTATACTGCGTTTGCATTGTACTTACACAGGATTCATACCACACTTGCGCTTATTTTGTATTCGTGTATACATTTCAAATTAAAACAAAGTGTATTATCCCATTTATATTGCAATTTAATTTTAATTTTATTGCCGGGTTTGCATTGTATTTTAATTGGGTTTTATTATCGTGTTCCCATTGCATTTACACGGAATTTATACTGCGTTTGTACTGAATTAGTTACGCATTTACCCTGCATTTGCAATGCATTTTTTTAAGCTTTCATTCCTTGTCCGTGTGCTGCTTCGGTGGCTCTTGCATAAAGAAAGGCAAACTCTTTTAACCGATCGATATTCAATTCTGCATACTGGCTCTTTTTCATACGCCACTTCCAGTTCCCACTGATCGTCGACGGGTAATTCATTCTTGCCCGGTTATCCAGCTCCAATAAATCCTGCATCGGAACGATTACAACGTCCGCAATGCTTGCATACAGAGCGCGAATTATGGCATATGGCAGTTCTTCTCTGCTTTTTACATGGAAGTAACGATAGGCAAATTCCAGATTTGTCTCTAATCGACTCCGAAGGAAACCTACAAGGGTTTCATTATCATGCGTTCCGGTATAGGCAACAACATTCGTATCCTTAAAATTATGCGGCAGATATTCGTTATCCTCCGGCCCTTCCAGACCAAATTCCAATACCTTCATTCCTGGATACCCCATCTGCTCCATGAGTTTTCTCACCTTCGGCGTAACCGAACCCAGATCCTCTGCGATAATCTTCGTATCTCCGACCGATTCTGCAATTGCATCCGTGAGCTTCTTCCCCGGTCCCTTCCTCCATCTTCCGACACTGGCCGTCGGGCATTCCACCGGAATAGAATAGTAATTTACGATCCCGATAAAATGATCGATACGAATCACATCGTATAGCTTTGCCGATGCCTTCATCCGCTCTCTCCACCAGGTAAAATCCGTCTGCTCCATAGCATCCCAGCGATATAAAGGATTTCCCCATCTCTGTCCGCTTTCGGAAAACAGATCTGGCGGAACCCCTGCCACATGCGTCGGATTTTTTCTCTCATCTAGTTCAAACAAATCACTGTGAACCCATACGTCACTGCTGTCTTCCGCTATGTAGAGCGGAATATCACCGATTATTTTAATACCCTTTTTGTTCACATAACTTTTCAGCTGATTCCATTGTTCATAAAACTTATATTGTATGAACTTCCATAATTCTATTTTCTCCGCCAGCTTTGCCGTATAGGTATCGATCGCTTCTTTCCTTCGCAGGCGGATATCCTCATCCCACTGATGCCAATGCCGGTTATAATAGTAATTCTTTACCGCCATATACAGTGCATAATCCTCCAGCCAATAAGCG
This sequence comes from Lachnospiraceae bacterium, assembly GCA_015057615.1. Taxonomy (GTDB): domain Bacteria; phylum Bacillota; class Clostridia; order Lachnospirales; family Lachnospiraceae; genus Mobilitalea. Next base: position 45,845 of record SVEA01000096.1, read on the forward strand.
TTTGATTGACAAAACTCCTCAAATTCTTTGGTCGTCCTATGACTGCTTCGTTGAAATGCTTTCTCTAAAATAGGAAAGCGATACCAATTGATTCTTTCATATGCAATTGTATCTTCCTCTTTCAGCCAAGGATGACCGGTGATCTCTTCCTTCTTTAGCAATCCTTCCTCAACCAGAATATCAAGGTCAATAAAATAAGGATTGCCGGCAAATGCCGAATAGCATTGATACGGGCTGTCTCCAAAACTGGTTGGTCCGACCGGCAGAATCTGCCAATAGGTACCATCGATCTCTTCTAGAAAATCAGCAAACCGATAGCTTTCTCTTCCAAGAGTGCCAATACCATATGGTGAAGGTAAGGCACTAATTGGCATTAATACCCCAGCCCCCCTGCTTAACTCTTGCTTTTTCTTCGTCATACCGCTAGTCTCTCTTTCAATGTATCGATTTCATTATGTAAAATGCAACATTATTTTCGGGAATTTTCGAAACTCTATAATTAGAGTATCATTTCGGTATCCTTTTGTCAATATGATTACCGAACAAATTTAGTGATTCTATCTATGTATGTGGAATTAAGCTTATTTCGTTTGTATATTATTTTCGTTAATATTTAATAGAGATGTTTCAGTTCATAAAAATACACAAACCACGCCGGATATGCCCCATGCAGGAAAATGATCGTATGGAAGCATTCTTCAATACAGAACCAAAACATACCGTTCTCTTTTATTTGAACCATGCGGGCAGGCAAATTTACTGGGAGATGTTGAAAATAAGATAACTTCGGTTTATACTGATAATGATTTTATTCCGATTGATTACCGAATGGAGGAAGATCCATGGCAACAATAAAAGATATAGCTAATAAATTAGGAATTGCCGTTAGTACTGTTTCAAAGGGATTAAACGGCGCAAGTGATATCAGTGACGAGATGCGCCAGCTGGTACTGGATACCGCTGTTGAAATGGGATATGCATCGAAGAAAATGCGAACTGCAAATACAAGAAAGGTCTGTATATTGATTGAGAATATGGATTATGAAAATGTAGAACAGTTTGGATATGAAATTATCGTAGGCTTCAAATTGTCTGCTGCCAGAAGACATTGGGAAGTCTCCGTTGTTCCCGCTAACTTAACCATGCAGTCGCTGGATAAATACGATACCTACATGCTGAAAAATGGTTACAGCGGCGCCTTTCTCCTTGGCTTTACCCTGCATGATGACTGGGTAAAGCAGCTGGGTAAGACCACGGTACCTACGGTTCTTTTGGATAACTATATTGAACGAAATAATCATGTGGGCTATGTGGGAACCGACAGTGATGAAGGAATTGATCTTGCTGTTGACCACTTAAGGAGCCTGGGGCATACCCGCATCGCATTTTTAAATGGTTCAAAGAATTCTATGGTATCCGAACAACGTCATCAGGCGTTTATCAACAGTATGATGAAGCATGGTGTAGAACCGGATGAAAAGCTGATGGCATATGGCTACTATGTACCAGATTGTGCAAAGGATCATGTTCCCGGCTTTATCGAAAACGGTGCCACTGCGATTATGTGCGCCAGTGACCTGATCGCTACCGGGGTAATTACCGAAGTTGTCAAGCATGGGCTGCGTGTACCAGAAGATATCAGTGTGATTGGATTTGACGATTTGCCGATCGCATCCCAGTTTGTCCCCTCGATCACCACCATCCGTCAGGATCGAATTGATCTGGGAAAGAGCGCCTTTCTCTTACTGGACGGGCTTATTCACAATGTTACCATAAGTAAGCTATTACTCCGTGCAAAATTCATTCAAAGAGAATCCACAGGGCGGACTTAACCTGGGACAAGCAATAAGAATTGACAAGCGGATTTACTTATCATGAAGCGAATTGGATCGACAAACGAACTTATGTACCATGAAGCGATAGATGACGAAGGAGTTTCCATTGTAAATCGAAATGCAACCGATTCAATGCTAACCGAGCTACGATAATACGAAACATATATATCTACGAACCTGCGTGTATTTGAATTAGAATGCACAAGCAAATCTGCTGCATAACTTTGAAGTGAACTGCAAAAAGAATACAAAGAACAAAAGAAGGTCTGTGTATTTCCTGTAAGGCACAGACCTTCTTCTATCAATTACTGCCAGAAACAAAGCCGCTCCCGCTTATTCCTGGATCTCCTTTACTTCGTGATACATGATCACATATTCCTTGATATATAAAACAAAAGACAGCAGAAGAAAGGCTCCGCAGATCAGCATCAATAGATTGGTTACGGTTATATTCAACGTAGGAATTGCTACTAAAAAGAGCATGGTCCCATAGAATACAGTAGTTGAAACTTTACCGAACCATTTTGCGCCGTTGAGCTTCTTTCCCTTCTTTAACATAACAATTCCGGCAATCAGCATAAATAATTGCATCACTACAAATAGAATTAGTAATAAAAACATCCGTTTAATTTTTAATACCAATACAAATATCAATGCCGCCTGGGTAAGCTTATCCGCCAAAGGGTCAATTAGTTTTCCAAGCTCCGTGACCATATTATACTGGCGTGCAATAAATCCATCAAAAAAATCGGTAAGCCCGGATGCGAGTACAACCGCAGCAGCCTGCAAGTACTGCTTGGGTTCCTGCGCCCGGATATACATAATTACAAAAACAGGAACCAACGCAAATCGGATGTAGCAAAGGATATTTGGAATCGTCCACAGATCCTTCTTGTTAAATTTTGTAAGTACTTTCATGTTCAATCCTCCTACATCAAGTATTCATTATCCATTTTTATTAAAAAGAATGCCCTTCCCCGGAAACACTCAAAATAATTATATATTCTATCATGAACAAAAAACAGTTCATGATCCTTTGCTCCGATCGATATTGCAAGCAAGCTCGCATATGCTCACTACGCTGTTATTCTATCACAAATTGATATCACTTACACGAGGCATTTCTTAAAATCAAATTAATTTTCATAGGACATTCTCTTTGCATTTACTAAAGTTTATAAAATGAGACCGCTTACATAATAATATTACCATATCAAGGTAAAAAAAGATAGCAAAATTCAATTCATGCTATCTTTTTTAATTGGAAAATATCAGCACACGCAGCCGGAAAATCCAGAGGTATTATTCTCCTTATCCTGCATTATAATATTTCTAGGTGATTGCGAAACTCTCAAGATGAATTAATTGTGTATACAGCAGAGTACCTATTCCTCCGTTCCAACGCTTCCCTCGCTTAATTTCCGCTCTGGAACACACACCTTCTGTATACACAATAGCTACAATATTGAAGTTTTGCAATAATCAATATTCTATATTTCAGATGTGAGTGGTCATAGGTCATAGTAGCAAAGAGTTTGCCTTGGCAAACTCTCGCGCTGAGCGCGTTCTGCCGCAGGCAGATAAAATACCTTACGAATACATGTTTCAAGTATTCGTTACGTGCTGAGTGCGTCATCCCAATGCGAACTATGTTCGCATGGAGGTTTTTTGTCGTATAGGACACAATTTCCTATACGATAAAATAAGGAACATGAATCGGATCGCATATATCAAAATCTTTCATTGATTTATGGTACGGGAAGCCTATTTCGGTTATAACGAACCTTCGGTATTTCCCAGACGTTCTGCTAATTCTTTTTTCATATTCAGTACATGTTCCGCCAGCTCTGCTACCCTGTCATCCGTCATTCGATTGACTGGCGCGGAGATACTGAACGCATATTTTGCCTTACTGTGGTAATCCAGGACCGCCGCTGCGATACAGCGGACGCCGATTTCATTTTCCTCGTTATCCATTGCATAGCCGTGTTCCCTGATGACAGTGATTTCATCTTCTAACTCCCGAAGGGTCGTGATGGTATGCTCCGTCTTTTTCTCCGGATTACTCTGCGCCCAAATAGAGCGAACCTCTTCTGCCGGCAATTCCGCTAAGATAGCTTTTCCAACACCAGAGCAATACATCGGACGCATCAAGCCGATGTGGGAAGCCATACGAATACTGCTTTCCCGAAGATCGACCGGCTCCACTTTATCGATATATACCACTTCATTTCCCGCCCTCTGCACCAAATGTACCGTCTCCCGGCACTCATTTGCCAGCCGCTCAATATAGGGATGTGCGATCGAATAAATATCTATCTTGGACAAAAACTGACTGGAAAGCCGCACCAGCTTAAAAGTCAGCTCGTATTTTCCTGTTTTCTCATCCTGCGTAACATACCCCATGCTGATTAAGGAAAGCAGCATTCTGTGTACCGTACTTTTATGAAGATCCAATGTGGTTCCAATCTCTACTACGCCGGAAGGTCCGTTCATTGCGATAAACTCCAGAATATGAAAGATTCGTTCCGCGGATTGAATCGGATTTTTAGTTTCCATATGGCAAATTCCCTTTCTGTTCTCTATATTTTTAGGTTACTGTAGCTATTGTGTATACATCTATTGTATACACACTTAATTCAACTAGAGCGTTTCTCAATTACCTAATTCTGATTTGAATGTGCAAAAGCCTTCTTAACAAATCGTCTTCTTCAATTTACAAAACATGGAAAATGTGCTAGTAATATGAAACATACTTAATGAGCAACTGTTTGAAGTCGTTGGCACTAAGACCACGTGTTTTGTAGTCTTAGGTGCCATTCCGTACTTCATTCCAAGTATTGCGTTTTATGCAATGCCTTGGGGGACTGCGTGCTACGGAAGTAGCAAAGAGTTTGCCTTGCCATGCACTCGCGCTGAGCGCGTTCTGCCGTAGGCAGATAAATACCTTACGAATACATGTTTCAAGTATTCGTTACGTGCTGAGTGCGTCATCCCTATGCGAACTATGTTCGCATGGAGGTTTTTTGTCGTATAGGACGCATTTTCTATACGACAAAATAGGTTTCCTATTACTACTTGTCAATACATAAATTGTGCAAATTGACGAAGGTGGTTTATAAATTGGCTTTTGACACTCAAATCAATTCTATTCATTGTATATCATACTACCTATATTTTTCAATGCTTCTGCACAGATTTTTGCAGCAATCCTTTCTTCCTGCTTATTTAGCATACCAAATATAAAGAGGAATGTTCTTGACATCTTTCCACCACGAATCTATAATTAGTATACAAGTATCATATTGTGATATATAGTATCATATTATGAAACTAAATGTTTGTCAATCCAAAAACGGTGAAAAGGGTTGTTGAGTTTGTGTCCGCACGGCATCCGCAAGCTCCGTAATTCGCTAATAGCCGTGCAGAAATGAGGTGGAAAGATGAATTCAGTTTTAGAAGAAATTTCATTATTGGGAATCGTACCCGTAATTGCCTTAGATCATACAGAGGATGCCCTTCCTTTGGCAAAGGCTCTATACGAGGGCGGACTTCCCTGTGCGGAGGTAACCTTCCGTACCGCAGCGGCAGAGGAAGCCATCCGGATTATGACCAAAGCCTATCCGGATATGCTGGTGGGTGCAGGTACCGTATTGACCACCGGACAGGTGGACCAGGCAGTGAATGCCGGCGCTAAATTTATCGTAAGTCCCGGGTTTAATCCCAAGGTCGTATCTTACTGTGTATCGAAGAATATTCCGATCACTCCTGGATGCTCCAGTCCTTCCGATGTTGAACAGGCTTTAGAGCACGGACTGGAGGTTGTTAAATTCTTCCCGGCGGAAGCTTCCGGCGGATTAGCTAAGATCAAAGCGATGGCTGCCCCTTACACCAACATGAAATTCCTGCCTACCGGTGGAATCAATGCCAAGAATTTAGGCAACTACCTGGAATTCAAGAAAATTATCGCCTGCGGCGGAAGCTGGATGGTAAGTAAGGATTTACTGAAAGCAAGAGATTTTGATGGTATTAAAAAGCTTACCGAAGAAGCCGTACAGCTGATGCTTGGATTTGAATTAAAACACATCGGAATTAATGCTAATAATGAAACAGAAGCCGGTTCGATTGCAGACAGCTTTGTTAATATGTTCGGTTTTACGAAGAAAACCGGTAACAGCTCCATCTTTGCCGGAACCGCTATTGAAGTAATGAAGACGCCTTACCTTGGTAAGAACGGACATATTGCCATCCAGACCAATGATATCAAGCGTGCGATCTATCACCTTTCAAAACGAGGAGTCGTATTTGATATGGAAACTGCAAAATCCGACAGCGCTGGTGCAATGAAAGCGGTTTATATGAAAAATGAGGTCGGCGGTTTTGCGGTTCATTTGGTTCAAAAATAAAGCAAACCGTCAGGCAAATTCGTTTGTCACGAATAAAATCAAAATATTATTATGGGAGGATCGATTATGAGTAAAAAAGTTGTTACTTTTGGTGAGATAATGTTAAGACTTGCTCCGGAAGGATACTATCGTTTTGTCCAGGCAGATACCTACGGCGCAACCTATGGCGGCGGCGAAGCAAATGTAGCGGTTTCCCTTGCTAACTACGGGCTGGATTCTGTATTTGTTACAAAGCTTCCTGCGCATGAAATCGGGCAGGCGGGAGTGAATTCCCTGAGAAGATTTGGCGTAGACACTTCCTATATTACCCGCGGTGGTGACCGCGTCGGCATCTACTTCCTGGAAAAGGGCGCCAGCCAGCGTCCCTCCAAGGTGATCTATGACCGTGCCGGTTCCTCGATTGCCACTGCTGCTACAGCAGATTTTGATTGGGACAAAATTTTTGGCGGAGCAAACTGGTTCCATTTTACCGGTATCACTCCTGCCCTCGGTGATAATATTGCAGAAATCTGCATGGAGGCGTGCAAGGCTGCCAAGAAGAGAAATATCACGATCAGCTGTGACTTAAATTATCGTAATAAGTTATGGTCCAAGGAAAAGGCAGGCAGGGTAATGGGTGAGCTTTGCCAATATGTTGATGTGTGTATCGCAAATGAAGAGGATGCACATGACGTGTTCGGAATTAAGGCTGCCGGTACCGATGTGACCGCAGGAAAAGTGAATCATGAGGGATATAAGGATGTGGCAAAGCAGCTGGTTGACCGTTTCCACTTCTCTAAGGTTGCCATTACGCTTCGCGGCTCCATCTCTGCAAATGATAATAACTGGGCAGCCATGCTCTATGACGGAAAGGATTATTATTTCAGCAAGAGCTATTTGATCCATATCGTTGACCGGGTCGGCGGCGGTGATTCCTTTGGTGCAGGTCTAATCTATGGCTGCCTCAATAATTATGCTCCGCAGGATACCATCGAATTTGCTGTTGCGGCAAGTTGCTTAAAGCACAGTATCGAGGGAGACTTTAATATGGTTTCCGTCAACGAAGTGAAAAAGCTTGCGGGCGGAGATGCTTCCGGACGGGTGCAGAGATAAATATAAGCAATAATAATATCTCTAAACTGCGAAGTTTTTTCTGTTCTATTTCAACATAGACAGATTATCGTATCAATAGAAATCAAACATAGATGCAGAAAAAACAACCTGCTACGATTGCCCCGGGGCGAATCATAGCAGGTTGTTTTTCTTGATAGACTTGAACTTAATTATTTCATTACAATATTCACGATCTTGCCCGGTACGTAGATTTCCTTAATAATATTACCGGTCAATTTATCCGCCATTACCTCTTTTGCCGCTGTAAGGACTGCATCTTTGGCTGCCTCTGCAGCGATCATCATTGTTCCTTTGGTCTTGCCGTTAATCTGAAGAGCGATTTCAATCTCATCATCCTTCATCTTCTCTTCGTCATAGCCCGGCCAGGTATTCTCAAATACGGAGGTTTCATGCCCCAGCTGCTGCCACAGCTCCTCGCTTAAATGAGGAAGGAAGGGAGCCAGCAGAATCACTGCGGTCTCTAATGTCTCCTTATCGATGCTGCCTTGCTTTTGCGCCAGAGCAATCATCTTATTGTTATATTCCATAAAGCCGCTGATTACGGTATTTAAGCTAAAGGATTCGATACGGCTTGTAATATCATAAACCATACGATTACGCAGCTTAACAGTTTCTTTGGTTTCCTTCGTCTTATCGTCCTTATTCTCCATAACCAGATTATAGAAACGGTTGATGAAACGGTAAACACCTTCGATTCCTCTGTCATCCCATTCCGAATCCAATTCCGGAGGTCCCACGAACAATTCATACATTCTTAACGCATCACAGCCATAATCATGCACCAGATCATCCGGAGAAACTACATTTCCCTTGGATTTACTCATCTTTGTGCCATCCTTGACGATCATACCCTGGTTAAACAGCTTCGTAAATGGTTCATCAAAGTCGATCACGCCGATATCATGAAGGAACTTGGTATAGAATCTGGAGTAAAGAAGATGAAGTACCGCATGCTCCACACCACCGACATACATATCCACCGGAAGATATTTATCCGCCTTTTCCTTCGATACCAGCTCCGTGTCATTCTTATTATCAACATAACGTAGGAAATACCAGGAGGAGCCTGCCCACTGCGGCATTGTATTCGTCTCTCTCTTTGCCGGAGCCCCGCACTTCGGACAGGTTGTGTTTACCCATTCATGGATATCTGCCAGGGGGGATTCGCCCGTACCGGTTGGCTGATATTTTTCTACCTCCGGGAGCAGTAAAGGCAGTTCTTCTTCCGGAACCGGAACCGCTCCGCAATGCTCGCAGTGAATGATCGGAATCGGTTCTCCCCAGTAACGCTGTCTGGAGAATACCCAGTCTCTTAATTTGTAGTTGGTGGTCTTCTTGCCGATTCCTTGCTTCTCCAGCATTTCCGGCACATCCTGCTTTGCCTTTTCAGAATCCATACCGGACCATGCACCGGAGTTAAGCATGATTCCCGGCTCGGTGTAAGCTTCCATAAGGTTCGGATTCTCCTTACCATCCTTCGATATTACCTGAACAATCGGGATGTCAAACTTGGTTGCAAATGCAAAGTCCCTGTCATCATGCGCAGGTACACACATGATCGCACCGGTTCCGTAATCTGCAAGTACATAGTCGGATAACCAGATCGGGATCAGCTTCTGATTTAACGGGTTCACTGCATAGCTTCCCGTAAATACACCGGTCTTTTCCTTATCCTGCAAACGGTCTACGGAAGATTTCATGGAGGTCTTCTTAATATAATCCTCTACCGCTTTCTGCTGCTCCTTCGTCGCCAACTCCATTGCCAGCTTATGCTCCGGAGCCAGTACCATAAAGGTAGCACCGTACAGGGTATCCGGTCTTGTTGTATAAACCTTGACGGTTTCCTCGCTGCCGTCAATGGCAAAATCAATCTCTGCACCGTAGCTTCTGCCGATCCAGTCCGACTGCATCTTCTTAACCTTCTCCGGCCATTCCAGCTTATCCAGATCCTCTAACAGGCGGTCCGCATATTTCGTTATTCTTAACATCCACTGCTTTAAGTTTTTCTTAGTGACCGTGGAACCGCAGCGTTCACAGCTGCCATTAACGACCTCTTCATTTGCAAGACCGGTTTTACAGGAAGGGCACCAGTTAATCGGCATTTCCTTCTCGTAAGCAAGACCCGCCTTAAACATCTTCACAAAAATCCACTGCGTCCATTTATAGAAATCAGGATCCGTCGTATTAACCTCCATATCCCAATCATAGATTGCAGCGATCTCATTGATCTGCTTCTTGATGTTGGCAACATTCTCTGCGGTTGATTTACTCGGATGAACTCCCATCTTAATTGCGTAATTCTCTGCAGGAAGACCGAAGGCATCCCATCCCATCGGATGGATGATATAGTACCCCTTCATCATCTTATACCTGCTCCATACATCACTAATCACATAACCTCTCCAATGCCCTACATGCAATCCGCTTCCGGAAGGATACGGGAACATATCCAGGCAGTAATACTTCGGTTTCTTACCGTCATCTATATTCACCGGATGTTCTTCCCAGTGCTTTCTCCATTTCTTCTCTACTTCCCTATGATTATAAGGTGCAGCCATCATTAACTCCTCCTATCAATATAATTGAAAATAATATACTCCTAGTAATTTCTAATCGGTACCCTGACGAAAGGCAGAAGGAACTTTTTTTATCGTACAGGGCAATTTCCTATACGGATTTGAGTGTCAAAAGCCTTCCTAACAAATCGTTTTCATCAATTTGCACAAGGCAACGAAAAAACACTAGTAATATGAAACATGTTTTTATGAGCAACTGTTTGAAGTCATTGGCACTTAGACCACGTATTTTATGGTCTTATGCACCATTACGTACTTCAATCCAAGTACTGCGTTTTATGCAGTGCTTTGTGAGACAATGTGTGCGAATCGGTTTCCCATTACTACTTGTCAATACATAAATTGTGCAAATTAAGGAAGGTGGTTTATAAATCGCTTTTGACACTCATATCCTATACGATAAAAAAACCTTCCGCCTCAATTTCTATTAAAAGTTGCTTCAGCAAACGAAACACTTGATAGAAAAGAGACGAAAGGATCTGCTTCCGTGGTACCACTCTCATTCATAATGATTCTTACTGCAACGAAGGTATCATTATGCACTCAAATTTCGATAACGGGAATTCCGCCCTAACCTACTTTGGTTCAGAAAGGGAGCTCAAAGGCGAGTTCGGAGCCTGTTGCTGCTGTCTTCCACCACCGACAGCTCTCTAAAAGCACATTTTCTCTTACTACTCCTTATCCAAGCTTTTTACATATTTATCTTAAAATCGAATAAATTATTTATATTCTATTAATATAAACATAGGATCCCTTTTTGTCAAGGTCTTTCCGATCACTTCCCGGAAAACCTCACTAAACATCGCTAAAATCTCGAAAAATTTCATAAATGTATTTAAAATTCCATATTTAATTTGAGTGTCAAAAGCCTTCTTAGCAAATCGTCTTCTTCAATTTGCACAATGATAACTGTTAAATTTAGAAGCCCTTCGTATCCGGCCATTTCGGAGCGCCGTAGATCTCCTGGAAAAAGCCTGCCGTAGAGACCGGTTCCTGCGCTACATACAGATGCGAGGTATCTCCCACCGCCTGGCAGCGAAAATATACCTTTCCCTTGATTCTCTCCTCCGAAATAAGCGTGGTGACCGAGGTCGGTGCAACATAGAAGCCCTGCCAGAGAAGCGGTGTAGGAATCCCAAGGATATGGGACAGGATGGCTAACTGCACTCCCAAATGGCAGAAGATAACAATCGTGTCCGAATTGCTTTCCTCGCATGTATACATGTTTCCATCCCTATGGTAACCATATTGCTCCAAAAATAAATCCATATTCTCTGTAACGTATGTATAGACCTTCTCTACATCTCCGGTCGTCATGATCGGATCCTTATACCATTCCTCGTTACGATAGAATGCGGGGCGGCAGGTCCAATCTGCCGGGTACAGATCCCACGGTATTCTTTTCCGATTCGTTTCCTTCTCTATAATATAGCCCGGAAATTCCCCAAACCAATCATAAACTTTGGCTTCCTTATGAAACCGCTTTAAGGTGGGCTCTGCGGTAGCACGGGCGCGCCCCAGCGGTGAGCAGTAAAAATCTTTTATCTCCAGCTTTTCTAAACGGTCTGCCAGAAGTTCTGCTTCACGAAACCCCTTTGGTGTTAGCGAATCGTGTACATAATCCGGCTCTCCATGACGTACAAATAATATTCTCATGTTAATAACCATGCCCTTTCTTCGCAACCTGCAAACTTTGTGCCGCAGGCTAAATTTGCGTGTAAAAAATCAATTTTCACACGACTCCTATCCGATGTAATCTGCAAGTACCTGTTATGTTTTTGCATTTTCCCGCATATATATATTTCGAATCAAATGCCCGGAGGTCTTGATGAATTTCGTCACGAACCTGATCTTTGAATATGGCTTAACCGCTATGTTTATTATAATCATGCTGGAATATGCCTGCTTTCCCGTATCCAGTGAAATTGTGCTTCCTTTTTCCGGTGCGGTTGCTTCTATTAATCATACCAGTTTTTTTGTAATTCTTCCACTAAGTATTATTGCCGGATTGATCGGTACCGGAATCTGCTATACCGTCGGATGGTTCGGCGGCGGCGCAATTCTTGCTGCAATCAAAAGGCGCTTTCCAAAGAGCCAGAAAGGTATCAACTCAGCCTACGAGAAGTTTGCCCGCCATGGTGCCTCCGCCGTCTGCCTCGGCAGGGTCATCCCACTTATTCGAACCTATATCGCCTTAGTCGCCGGTGCGGCGAAGCTCAACCCGGTCACCTATTTTGTCGCCTCGGCAATTGGAATCAGCGTATGGAATACCCTGCTCATCGGCCTTGGCTATACGATGCGGGAAAATTATAAAAAAGTAGGGGAATATTATGTGCGCTATAAACACAACCTGATCCCCGTCTTTGTTATTTGTATCCTAGCAATCATTATAAATAAGATATATAAAAAGTACAAGAAAAAACAAAGCAGTATATCATCTCCCGGTTAGCAGCGCTGCTTTTATATAGAAAACGGCAGTTGTATATTCGCTGCCGTTTTTTGTCGTATATACAATTCCTATGATTAGCCTGATAAAAGCCTTCTTTACAAATCGTCTTCATCAATTTGCACAAAGCAAGGTAAAACTTAAGTAATAGGAAACAATATTTTACTGCGCAACTGTTTGAAGTCGTTGGAACTTTGACCACGTATTTTGTGGTCTTATGTACCACTACGTACTTCAATCCAAGTACTGCGTTTTATGCAGTGCTTTGTGGGACCATGTGTTGGTAATGAAATTTGTTTCATATTACTTGTCAACACATATATTATGCAAATTGACGAAGTCGAGTTTATAAATTGGCTTTTGTCGGCTAATCTTCCTATCTCTTTATAACCGATTTTCCCTTCCACTTTCCGGATGCAATTCGGAAGATTCCTATGAGGGAGGTAAAGAACCAGTTAATGGCAGTTGCCCACCAAATTCCCTGAAAACCAATGAATTCGGTTAATAGATACGCAAGCGAGATCCGGAAAACGACCTCGCTGAATCCCATGATCATCGGAATCCGGATATCTCCTACCCCGCTTAAGAAATTCCTAGTAACAAAGATCATTCCCACGAAGGAATAGAAAAAGCAGGTGATCCGAATTGCCATAACACCGGTTACGACGACTTCAAAATCCTCCTTCTTGGTAAACAGGCGCATGATATATTCTCCGCCAAAATACATCACAGGAAGCATCAGTACACTAAATGCGATAATCATGATGGAGGCGGAACGATATCCTTTCTTCACACGATCCGTTTGGCCTGCTCCGATATTCTGCCCTGCGAAGGCAGCTAACGCCATGCCGACCGAGGAACCGGGCTGCAGAACCAGCTGCTCAATGCGGTTCACAACCGTATTGGCAGCTATAACTACTTCGTTATAGCTGTTGATCACCCCCTGCAGAGCTGCCATGGAAACAGAAACCAGGGAATTTTGTAATGCCAGGGGAATACCAAGGCTGATACTTTTCTTAAAGATATCCTTATCCGGTCGAAATTCCTTTAATGGCATACGAAGTATTTTCACCTTCTTATACGCATAAACCGTACATCCGACCGCAGAAACCATCTGTGAAATAATAGTAGCAATTGCCACTCCGGGCACATCAAGGTGGAATACAAGCACAAAGAGAAGATCCAATACCACATTGAGAACGCTGGCCACAATTAAAAATAGCAGGGGTGTTATAGAATCACCCAACGCTCGTAAAATACCGGACATCCCATTATAGCAGGCAATTCCAACGACTCCGGCGAAGGATATCTTCATGTAAATTTCGGATGCATCAATGATGGAAGCTGGTGTATCAAGCAGCTCCAAAAGCCAGCGACTGGACAGGAAACCGACCAATCCCAAAATGAGTGCGGAGCCAAGAATGATATAGGCGGCGGTGGCAAATGATTTTCGAACCTTATCATAATCCTTTGCACCATAATATTGTGAGATAACAATGGAGATACCGCCGGATAGACCAAATGCCAGGCCATTAATTAGGAAGATAAGAGAGCCGGTTGCTCCCACTGCTGCCAGAGCGTCTTTGCTGACAAATTTGCCGACAACGATCGAATCCACCATACTATAAATCTGCTGGAACAGGTTCCCCAATAGCATGGGAAGGGAAAATTGGATCAGTAATTTCGTCGGTGATCCGGTTGTCATATCTTTTGTTACTGTTTTTTGCATTGTTAACCTCATTCCTTCAGGAAGATCTCAGTCCTTCCTGCACCTCATTTATACTGCCATAAATTTATCGCAAGCATTTCCTTGCTCAAATCAATCTTACCCTATTAAATTGATTATACCTTATTTCTCCTATTTCGGAAATGGTGTTTCTAATAAAATCCATACATTAAGGATGCGTGGTTACTGTTCACATCCCAATAAGTCTATAATATGATTTCGACAAATGATATCCGATCAGGAGTATTTGCATTCGTTGGTACTTTGGCTCCGTATTTTGGAGCCTTATGTACCACTACGTAATGCAACTAAGCGAAAGCGTCTCCGATTCGGATAC
>SVEA01000097.1 GCA_015057615.1 Lachnospiraceae bacterium
AATACATTGACAACCAATATGTATAATGGTACCTGCGTCACCTGATAAGGGATCATCATGGCAACCAATATGATAAAAAACATCACTTTGTTACCGGCAAAACGTAATTTTGCAAATGCATAACCCGCAGTCGTTGCAAATAATACATTCGTAATCGTTACCGCTCCGGCGACGATGAAGGAGTTCACGATCCATCGATAGGAATACTTACTATAATCGAAGAAGAACTTATAGGAATTCAAGGTAGGATTCCTTAATAAAAGAGAGTAGCTTGCCGCTCCCGCTTCGATTGGTTCACCAAAGGATGAAATAATCATGTAGTAGATTGGAAATAATGTGGTAAGAGCCAATATTAATAGAACAACGGTAATGATTCCATTTCTAAGATAACGTTTCTTTCTTTCTCTCTTACTATAATTTTTATATAAAGCCATAATTTCATCCTCCTTTCTAATATTCTACACCGTCACCGGTAACTTTAAATTGAATAAATGTGAATATCGCTATGATTACCGTCAGTACCAGAGCCTGAGCGCAAGCCTGCCCGTAATCAAAATACGTAAATGCATTATTAAATATTAATAAACCTACCATCGTTGTAGAATTATCCGGTCCGCCGCCGGTCATAAGATAGGCATTCTGGAATACCTGGAAGGACCCGATTACACCGGTAATAAATAGAAATACGGTCGTAGGTTTTACAAGCGGAAGTACGATATAGTGCAGCTTCTGAAAGAAGGTAGCTCCGTCAATTTCTGCAGACTCAAAATAAGTATTATCAATTCCCAGCAGCGCTGCAATGTATATAATGATACTGGTTCCGTGGCTCGATAATAATGCCATCAGCACTAAGGATAGCATGGAAGTCTTTGAACTTCCCAGCCAGTTCTGATTTTCAACGCCAAAAAAATGTACAATTCGATTTAATAACCCGGTTGGAAGAGGATCATAGATCCATTTCCATACGAAAGATAAAGCAACGCCGGAAGCAATTGCCGGTAAATAGTAAGCCGCTTTAAAGAAATTCTGTTTTCTCTTTGTTAAAGGTGCAATTAAGATTGCAATAACAAAAGATAACAGCATTGATAGCGGCACCGTCAATACGGTATAAACGATCGTATTTATAATTGATTTATAAAACAGCGAATTTTTAAAAGTAGTTATGTAATTATCAAATCCAACCCATTCTGTTTTTAAGGGTTTGAATTTCTGGAAGCTGATGATTAGCGCATCAAATAAAGGATAAAGTGTAAACAGAGTAAAGGTGCATAGCGGAAGTAAGATAAATAAATATCCCCATTTACTCTCATTGCTAAGTACTCTTCTCTTTTTAGAGGAAGAATTCTTTCCATATGTCATAGCTGCCTCCTATTGTATATAGCGGGACGTTTCAATCGATTTTATGGAAACGCCCCGCGTAATACTTATCGTAATCCTATTTTGTGATTGTTTTAATACCTAACGGAACTAGTCAACAACAATTCCATCTGCGCCAAACGCATCAATCGCTGCTGCTTTTACTGCATCATACATTTCCTGCGGGGTTGCTTCTCCGGCTAATAATGCCTGGAATTTCGGGCCTACAACCTCGTCCATAATTCTTTGCTCTTTTGCACCAAGCTCTGGTGTAATGTCAGGACGTGCTTCTGCGATTTTTTCCATTAAAATTGCCTGTGCTTCTGAGTTCTCTACAATCTTATTTTCCGGTACCGGAATATTAGCAGCCGCAGCTCTTGCGGATTCTGCTACCGGAGCGATCATTAATTCACTACAGGTTGTTGCTGCAATTTCACCACTTGCTAAGAAATACATTGCTTTTGCTACATTCTGTAAATGTTCCTCGGTAGGCTCCTCTACCCCACGAAATGCGATATAGCCATCCACCGCACCGGAGGTTACCAAGTCATTTCCGAAGAAGGTAGGAACCGGAAGAATGATATACTCTGCCTTAATACTTCCTTCTACCGCACTGCCATCGTTTGCTTCCAATTTGTCATTGTTCATAGCTGCGGAACGCTCAAAGTTGGAAAGGCCTTTTCCTGTAATCATCGTCTGTCCTGTTAAGAACATATTCCAACGTTTTCCTGCATCAATCGAACTTAATTCCTTCGGCATGGAACCATCATCAATGAAAGTTCTCATCGCTTCTAATAATTTTAAGAAATTCTGGCTAGTATAAGCATATTTTAAGTCTTTCGTAAATGGAGAAGGCATACCAGCACTCTTTACAAAGATACCAAGGTAGTCTTTAGCGGTAACACCGGAGCAGGCAAATACAAATCCGTATCTGGTTTTATCCCCATCTTTGACCGTACCGGCTTTAATCGCTTCTCTAAATTCTTCGTAAGTCCAGCCTTCTTTTTGTACTTTCTTCCAATCAATTCCTGCTTCCTCTAACATTTCACGGTTTCCGCCGATACCATGTACCTCTGCATAGGCAGGCATACCATAGATACCATCACCGTTTTTAAAATAGTTAAGAACGAGTTCATCAAAATCAGCTAACATATCGGAAGTAGCATATTTTGAAATATCAATTAATAATTCTGTGTCTAAGTATTTTGGAACACCACCGGATCCAACGAATGCGATATCCGGAGGGGAACCTGCCTGAACCTGAACATCCAGCTTACTGGTCACATCTTCCCAGCTTGCAGCTTCAATCTCAAGCGTTAAGTTTGGATAAAGCTCATTAAATTCTTTTTCCCATTTATCAAAGTTATCCTGGTACGTACCGGAAACCGGTGGTAATAAAGCCCGAACCGTATCTTTTTTCGCTTCTTCTTCCGGTTTTACTTTCTCTTCTTCCTTCTTATCACCGGTAGCAGCCTGGTCTTCCGTTTTCTTAGAAGTTTCTTCCGGCTTATCCTCTTTGCCGCATGCAGCGAGTGCATACATCCCCATAATAGCAATCAATAGTACTGCTATTATCTTTTTCATTTTTTTCATGAAATACCTCCTTCGATGTTGCAAAAATAATACTATCTTTGCTTTAATTTATCTCATTAAGGGCAAGTCTTATATGCCCATGAGAACGCCTTAATTTTTCCTCTGCTTCCGCCCGGCTGCATTGAAACAAGATCATTGCTATTGCAAGCTTTACACTACCTCCGGCTTCCGTCAGCATCCCTTCCGCCGTCTTCCGGTCGCATTTCGTAGCCTCCATAACAATATTCTCTGCACGGGTAACGAGTTTTTCATTGGTCTGCATAACATCTACCATAAGATTTTGATACACCTTACCAACCCCAACCATGCTTCCGGTAGAAATCATATTTAATATCATCTTTTGAACCGTCCCGGACTTTAACCGGGTGGATCCGCTTAGTACTTCGGGACCAGGAACTGGCTCAATAGCCAAATCCGCAATCTCCGCCATTACAGATCCTTTATTACATACCAGAACAACGGTTTTACATTTTATTTGTCTGGCATATTTCAAACCATACACAACATAGGGGGTACGCCCGCTTGCGGCAATTCCTACAACAATATCCTTACTGCTAAGATGAAGCGCCTTTAAGTCCTCTTCCCCAAGCGTCGTACTATCCTCTGCACCCTCTACCGCCTTGATAAATGCATTATCGCCTCCGGCAATCAATCCAATCACTAAGCCTTGGGATACTCCAAAGGTTGGCGGGCATTCCACCGCATCCAGAAGTCCCAAGCGGCCGCTGGTACCGGCACCCATATAAATAATTCGTCCACCATTATTCAATGCATCGGTGCACCACTTGATCGCTTTCGCTATCTCCGGAAGCACTTGACTTACTGCTTTGACTGCATTTTCGTCCTCCGCATTCATAATGGTTGCGATCTCCAAAGGGGTCATGCAGTCCAAATTCATTGTATTTATATTTCGTGTCTCTGTTGTTAATTTCGTTAAATCCAGCAACGTTATTCCTCCTGTTTCTTAGTAGCATAATTGGTTCTATCACTGTAGGGCTTATCAATATGAGTCCTTTCAAATTGGGTAACGCTGGTCTCATATTGCCTATTGATAAATGCAGTATAGAGAATATCAATAATATTCAGTTGTCCTATCCTGGAAGACATCGCACCGCTTCGAAAAACAAATTCGGTTGCTGCAACGCTTAGATTATAGTCTGCTAATCTGGCGAGCGGCGTATCTTCAAATCTCGTGATTGCAATCACCGGTGCTCCTTTTTGTTTTACCGTATTGACACATCGAAGTACTTCTTCTGTTAAGCCAGAATAGCTAATTGCAATTGCTAAGTCATTCTTTGTTATGTTCCTTGCCTGTAATAACTGCGCATGCCAGTCCTCATTGATCAGACAAGGTTTGTTGATCCTTAAAAACTTTAGGTAGGCATCCTTTGCAACAAGAAGGGAGGAACCGATTCCAAATAAGCTGATCGTTTCACACTTACAGATAAGATCGACGCAAGCTTCTAACGTTTGCATATCAAGCAGTTTCTTCGTATTTTCCAAGGAAGAAATATTCTTATAGGTAACCTTTTCAACAATTGCTTCCAAGGAATCCTCCCGGCTGATTTCCTTCTGTTTCTCAGCATTCGTTGACTTTCGAACTGCCACCTCATAGATCAGTGACTTATGAAAATCCTTATATCCCTGAAAACCAAGCTTACGGCAGAGACGAATAATCGTCGAAGGAGAAGAGAAGGTTCTCTCTGCCAGTTCGTGTACACTGCACTTTACTGCGCTCTCCGGTTTTTCAAGTAAATATTTAACTGCCCCCTTTTCGGCTCCGCTGGCATGACCAGCATACTCCTGTAAGCGAATTAGAACACTTTTCATAACATGCTCCTTACTGTGCTTATCAAGCACCTAAATTAATCATATAGCATTGAACAGTAATGTCAATATTCCTATAGTATTATGAAACATTGTACCATATGTTGACTAGTTTTACTAATATAATAGCAAATCCATGAATTAAACTATGAATTTTATACAAATTATTCACTGTAAAGCATTCAAATACCGACATCTGTAGAAAACTGGGTTCCATAAAAAAAGATGATTTCTGTTTTACGCAGAAACCATCTTTTTATCTTCCATTTTGAACCCGCTTTGTATTATCATCATGAATGTTTTTAATCTTCTCTAATATCTACTGATATTCCCAACAATTTTGCTGATGAATTTTCGTCTGTTAAGGTAAGGACTGTATTTCGAATAATCTCTTTGTACTCGTCTTCTTTTAACTGCTTCTTAATTTCATCCAATTGATTCTGATTTACAGTAGCAATGTATTGCTTATTAGATCCAATAAACTTTTCAGCTACAATTCTAAAAATCTCTGCCTTTTGTCTCTCATCAATTCCATCAAATAATCGGCTATCATGAAAAATAAAATTCATATTATGGTTGTGACCTTTAAATAATACTGTTAAATCGTAACAGAATATCTTAACATTATTAATTCCATCCGATGTATCAGACTCAATTTTGGCATCAATATTAAATCTTAGCTGGTTATCTCCATCATTATTTTCTATGGAAAGCCCTGCCACGCTATCGGGATAAAACTTTTTCGCTATCCCCCTAAAAAAGTCTCTCAGTTCTGCTGTTTCAGGTTCCATTCCTTTAAGATACTTTTCTGTTACTTCTGTCAATTCTAATTGGCTTTTTTCTAATTGCCTTTCATTTTCTTTATACTCTTCCTGTAAGTCTTGATATTTTTTCAAATTATCTCTCTCTGCTTTAAGGTCAGAACTTTTATTGCTTAAAGCAACAAAAACATCTAGAGCTTGATGGTCTCCAAGATAATTCATTAATTTATCTAGTTGATTTTGTAGATTTTTTACAACTTTCATCTTACTTTTCTCATCTGATATCAACTTATTTTTTTGCTCAAGTAATCTTTTTTTGCGGTTAGTAATAAGCTTATCATAAAAAATCTCTAATTCATCTAAAGTCTTTAATAAATTTTCAGAAAAATGAATATTCGCTTCTTCATAAACAGATTTAATATCATTCTTATTCGTGGTGGTTTCAATCTCTAGGCTTTTATCGATTTTATTAATATTATTTTGAATAAGGATTACTTTGTTATTTAACGAAAACAATTCCTTTTCAATACGATCCGCTTCGATTTGAATCTCGTTATAATCTTCTGCAACTTTAAACCCACTCAAGTCTTCATCAATCTTTTTAATTCGTTCTTCCAAGTCAACGAGGGTCAACCTTACATCCTTATCTCCCGTAAAGAAATCTCTCAGCAAAGTATCATTCTTAAAATTGCTTTCTAAGTCTTTAATCCTATCTTGCTCTTTTTTAAGATTAAACTTTTTCTGTGCAAGAAAAACATCCAATCCAAGCAAAAAAGAATTGTAAAGGGCAGTTTGATATTGGCTGCCTACCTTTCCTGGCTTATCATAGGATACATAAGATTCTTTTCTTGGTCTTATAAAAAAAGGCACCAGTGACCTAAAAGATAAATATGACATATCCTGAGGTATATTAAACAAAAGCGTTTCCATTTTCTCGTTAAACTTAGTAAGAGTTAATTCCTTTCCATTGAGAACGATCCTCTTTGGATTGCCTGTTGATCTTTTTGCAGTATACGTTTTCCTATCTATCGAAAAGTCTAAATAAAATTCCCACCCCGGAAGATTATCACAAAATGATTTATAAGCATTTACCTTTGCTCCCAAACAAAAATGAATAATCCTTACTAATAATGATTTACCAACCCCATTATAAGTTTTTCCTTTTTCTGAAGCTCCAGGCTCTTTTTGCCTAGCTATTATAAAATTCAAACCATTTTCATTAAATTTGACCGTTTTAAAGCTTTCTTTATTGGAATACACTCTTATCAATTGCATCTAATAACACCTCCATCCTGTTCTTCAACAGCTCCTATCGAATGGAGAAATACTAGTGTTAGGAGTAAATTATCAAAACTCTGCTTAGCCGGATATTTCTTGTTTGAATAATCAATTTTATATTCGTTCCATAATGCATCAATAGTTTTAGTCGTCGCCCCTATTTTTTGTAATAAATAACTCCCGAAGCCAAGTAGGGATTCGGAAAAATTAGTATGTTTTGTAGGTAAAATCATTTTTCTCCCTCCTCTAATGGTTCTTCAAAAATATCACATGTCTCAAAATATTTGGCCATAATGGTAATAACCGTTGCTTGATAGATATACTGAGATTTGGGGCTTAAGCGTCCAACCATCGCCCAAAATAAATCGTCTCCGCTTTTCGTTTCTTTTTCCTCATAATAGATCTCGTTTAATTTATCTCTTAATGAATCCGCAATAAAATCACTATTATTTGATAGATATTCTTCTAGCGAATATTTCTGTATACATCCATTCATTAAAATATCAGCTATCATTTCGGATAGATTGTTAAATTTTATCTTATTATCCCAGTCTGGCACAATTATTTTATAGTTACCATTTTTCTTTATGGGTATTTGCATTATGTAGTAAATAACTTCGTTTAATACTGAATAGTCCAAATCTTTAATAGATGCGGGATCTGGTATCAAGCCTGTTATATTAAGGATTTGATCATCCTCCAATTTAAAAAGTATATTTTCAATGTCCTTAGTAGTTAGTATACCTGCTCTTCTAAGATTATATGTTTTCTTTATATCTTGTATTGCAATTTCACAATCGGCATTTACACCTTTATACTTATCATTTACAATAAAGTAAAATTCATTAATAGGAGACCATTGTCTCAATAGTCCTTGAAAATCATTTTTCAACTTCTTTACCGCATCAAGATATGATTTCCGTATTTCTTCCGGTGCATATACTTGATAGAATATACCTTTTGTTTTTATATAACCATCATTTTTTCTATCCCCAATATTACCCCAAGGTTTTATTGATCGAAAATCTCTTTCTGAATAATTCATTACTTCAGTAAAAATATCCTCAAAAGCCTGACCGTCACTTTTGAGTATCCTATTCTGAAATAGTTTTCTAGCTATTGCTTTTTCTTGAACATTCATAAGAAACCTCCTCATTCGCAAGTACATAATTTTACTTAATATAAAATATAGTACTTTATCACAACTTATTGGATATAACTTCAATTAATATTGTTACTTATAAATATATTATAACTAGAAACATATGTTCTGTCAATATTAACCTTTTTACAATTATATTAAGTTTCCGCACATCCCTGCCCCATTGAAAAAAGCAAAAACCAATATAATGTTAGTCTTTGCTTTTATCTATGTCTTTCAAAACTATTTATCCGACTCTTTTTTAAACCAGTACTCTTTTATTAATGCAATAAGAACGGACACCATACCGCCGAGCAAAGCACCGATAACTACATTCTTTGTATTGCTTGGACTTGTCTTTCTGGTAGGTGCGACCGGCTCGGACGGCAGAGATATATTCGTCTTTGATACACTGACAATATTGGATTGCAGTTCTGAGAATTCACCGGTTTCATAATACTGCCCGATCTCTACCTTAAGCATATCCAGTTCTTCCAGATAAGTCTTATAAAGCTCGATCGTATTCTCAATCGTATTGATCGTCTGCTTATTCTCAATGATGTTAAGCTCTAGCTCCGTATAGTTCGGATTGATGATATTCTCAAGAATCACGTAATCAAGCATCCCAGCGCTGTTTTTAATTTCCTTGGCAGCTTCCTTCTGGTTAATCGTCTGCGGTGTCTGGCTTAACAGCTCCTGATTCTTCTCTAAGAGCTTCTGGTTTGTCTCTAACTCAACTAGGGAAGACCGTATCTTAACGGAGAAATCATTATAATAATATTCCGCTGCTCCTTCCGCCGTCATCACATCTAGAAATTCCACATAGTTATTGTAGAGCGCTTTTGCAAGCTTACTTGCTTCTTCCGGATTATCTGCCGCTACCTTCACCTCAAAGCTGTTCTGCTCTTCATTCGCAGTTGCTGTCATCGGACCGATTGTAATCTTCTCTCTCAGATCCTCTAATGCCATGCCTTTCGCATCGTATCCCATGTCTTTCATGGTGTTCACCAGTATATTATTACTGGTGATCAGGTTTATGTACTGCTGATTGGTTGTCAATGGCAGCGTATAATCGCCGTATTTGGTTGTATGAATCTCCGGCATATTCATCACAATATTAAGCTTGGAATGATATACCGGCTTTAAAACAAACACACTAATGATACCGGTAAGAATAGCGGCGATGAGAGTAATACTTATAATTATAATTTTCTGTCTCCATAGAGCAAGAAACAGTTCCTTTAAACTGATCTCTTCCTCCGGATACTGCATATTCATCTGATTCTTGTCCATAATCTGCTCCTTGACGTAAGATAATCTAATCACTTCTGCATAGTATATCAGCTAAGACTGAGAAATACAATATAATTCGTACGACATTAAGAATAATTTCATAGCGAATGTTACTGTTCACACCCACCATTTATACCATGTTATGATTTCGTCAAATGTATCCGAATCGGAGACGCTTTCGCTTAGTTGCATTACGTAGCGGTACATAAGG
>SVEA01000098.1 GCA_015057615.1 Lachnospiraceae bacterium
CTTAGGGCAGTGCCCTAAGCCCTCGGAGAGCTATTCGCTATCAATATCTACAGTTTTCAAGGTTCGTTTGAGCCTCTTTTTTGACTCGGTTTTCTCATAAATCATTTGACACTACCTAATGTTATGATTAGCCCGACAAAAGCCTTCTTAACGAATCGCCTTCATCAATTTGCACAAATCAAGGTAAACCGAGGTAATAGGAAACAATATTTTAATTCGAAACTGTTTGAAGTCGTTGGCACTTAGGCCACGTATTTTGTGGTCTTATGTATCACTACGTACTTCAATCCAAGTACTGTGTTTTATGCAGTGCTTTATGAGACCATGTGTTACGAATGAAATTTGTTTCATATTACTTGTCAACACATAGATTGTGCAAATTGACGAAATCGAATTTATAATTCGGCTTTTGTTGCGCATACCATGTTATCGCTTCTCCTATGTAAATTATCTTTTGGCATAGCTATCGATAGTAGTATCACTAAATTATCTCAAGATTTTGATATGAATAGGATTTTATATATTCATCTTAAGTATAGCCTGTATCCATTAAAAATCAATGTTGAATCCTATAGTTTGCATGCTTTAAGTTAGCTTCTCTTACTAATATGATTTTTACAAACAAAACATAAGAAAGAATTTCGCTTGCGAAACTCTAGCGCCGAGCGCGGCCAGCATCGCTGGCAAAATACAATACGTGCAAGTGCGTCATCCCAATGCGAACCAAGGTTGCTGCAGACAGTCCATTCTCCTATTTTATAAATAATTCTGCTATTTGGCCGAGCGAAATCTCCGTCTGCTCTCCGGTTTCCATGTTCTTCACTTTCGCACTGTTATTCGCCAATTCATCTGCACCAATAATAACCGTATTCTTTGCACCGATTTTATTGGCGTACTTCATCTGCGCTTTTACACTGCGGTTCATATAATCCGTCTCTACAATCACTCCGGCATTGCGTAGCTGATGAACCAGTTTATAAGCAGAAGCCTTCGCCTCTTCTCCAAGGATACCGACATAGAGCTGTACTGCTGCCTCCGGCTCAAGCTCCACTCCCTCTGCTTCCAGTTCATTAATCAAACGCTCTATTCCAAAGCCAAATCCTACCGCCGGAATGTCTTGCTTCTCATCGATTTCATGAATCAGTCCGTCATACCTTCCACCGCCACACAGGGTAAATCCTTCTGCATTCACAAATTCAAATACAGTCTTAGTGTAGTAATCCAAGCCTCTTACGATACCGGTATCCACTTCATAGGGAATTCCCAATTCGGTCAATAAGCGCTGTAATTCTGCAAAATGTGACTTGCAATCGTCATCCAGGTACTCCAATGTTCTCGGTGCATCCTTAACAATCTCCTGACAGGAAGGAACCTTACAATCCAGAACCCGCAAAGGATTCTTCTGCATTCTATCCTTACAGGTTGTACACAAGTGATCCTCATGCTGCTTAAGGAAGGTAAGAAGCGCATCATTATACGTCTTTCTGCAGTTCTTGCAGCCAATACTGTTTATGTGAAGCTTTGCTCCCGCAAGTCCGATCTCCTTCATAAACTCCATAAGAAGGGTAATCAACTCCACTTCCGCCAACGGGCTTGCAGATCCGAAGAATTCTACGCCGAACTGATGATGCTGGCGAAGCCTTCCGCTTTGCGGATTTTCATAGCGGAAAGCCTGCGTAAAGTAGAATAACTTCGTCGGCTGGCTCTCTGCAAATAAGCCATTTTCAAGATAAGCACGGGCAGCTCCTGCCGTACCTTCCGGTTTCAGGGTAATGCTACGATGACCTTTATCCTCAAAGGTATACATTTCCTTTTGGACAACATCCGTTGTTTCCCCTACACCTCTCTGGAATAGCACGGTATGCTCAAATGCAGGGGTTATAATCTCTTTTATGTTATAAGCCTTACACAGCTTTCTTGCGGCTGCTTCGATAATGGTACGCTTGTGTATATCAGCACCATACCAGTCCTGTGTTCCCTTCGGTCTCTGTGTTATCATAATAATTACCATTGCCTTTCTTGACTATTTTCATAAATCATAAACAAACCATGAAGTTGTCTTCTTCTGCTGCACTCGCATCAGAATTGCTTCCTATTAACAAAAAATATGATAAGGGTTTCATAAGTCAAATAAAAACCAAGAGCATGAATAGAATCGCAATTATATTAAAATTTAAAGATGACTTATGACACTCATATCAAAATATATAACGATATCATAAACTGTATTACCGGAAATAGCAATCCCTTTGTTCTTTAAAAAACTTCCGCTTTCTTTCGATCAGCTCATCTATTCTAGTAATATATTCCGTCACACTTTTCACATTATCCTCGCGGACAATATAATGAGGATGATGGGATACATACTTGGTCAGCCCTCCTGCTCCCAAAGCTAGGATCGTCTGCAATTCCTCCATAATTAGTATATTGTAAAGCCCTTCCTTACAGTCTCTGGCATAGCCGATATTCTCTAGGTTGTCTGCCATATTCTTCTGCCGGTAGAGGTAATACGGGAGATAATCATTTTCCTTTGCAAATTTAACGGTAGCCTCCTGCATGCTGTGTACATCGGTCGGCCGCATGCCGATATAAATTTCCCGCTCTATATTTAATCTTGCCGCACGCTTTATTGCCAGTGTATGCACGGTAAGGCTGTCCGGATTTAATTCCCTAATCTGCGCCAGCGTATCGGATACATCGGAGGTCTCTTCCCCCGGCAGCCCGATAATCATATCCATATTGATGTTATCGTGCCCGGTTGCTCTGGCAAGCGCAAATGCCTCTTTGATCTGCTCCACCGTATGCTTTCTTCCGATAAGATCTAGCGTCTTCTGCTGCATACTCTGCGGATTGATGGAGATCCGGTTCACACCCCATTTTTTCAGCACCAGCAGCTTTTCCTTCGTGATACTGTCCGGTCTTCCTGCTTCAACGCAGAATTCCTTGACATAGGTAAAATCAAAATGCTTCTTAACGCAGCCCAGAAGCCAGTCCAGCTGCTCCGCCGATAATGTTGTCGGTGTTCCTCCTCCAAAATATACACAGGTCAGCTTTTTATCCGGAAAAACCGTCGCGCCGTAGATGATTTCCTTCTCTAAGGCTTTTAAATATGCTTCTACATAATCGGAAAACTTCTCAATGGAGTATGAGGTAAAGGAGCAATACAGGCAGGTGCTCGGACAGAAGGGGATGCCGATATATAAGCTGTAGCCATTCTGATAATCGATCTCCTGCATCAGCCTTCGCTCTCTTTTCGCTATCTGAATACTCGTGGATATCTTCTCCCTGGAGCAGAGGAATTCCGTCTCCATATTATGATAGATCTCTTCCTCACTTAGCTCATCCTCAAGCATTTGAAAAACAAGCTTTGTCGGCCGAATCCCGGTCAGAATCCCCCAGGGAAGCTCTTTCCCTGTAGCTTCGGAAAGGATGCCATAGAGTAGCCGTTTTAACGAATTCTTATATTTCGACTTTGTTTCCTGCGAAAATCGAACCGCAACGGTTCGGTACAACTTCCTCCCGGTCCGGAATAACACAAGGATACGAATTCTATCTGCTTCAAAGCTTACGGAGAGTCTTTCCAGTCCGTCCTGCTCATCGGCTACGTCTCTGAGCCTCTCCCTAACTTCCCTAGCCTCTACGGTTTTCCCGGTTTTCTCAATGCTATCGGATACTTCACCCATGCAGGCTTCTATCGGATAAATTACCTCCTCCGATAGCTTAACCTCTTCACCAGGATAGAACATCCTAACGATTTGAAATACGTCATTTTCATATGCTTTGTCAGATAAAAATATGTGTATCATGCTAACTCCTACCTATAAATAAGTTTGAATATCAATTTACTTGTTATGAATAAGATTTGAGGTCAAAAGCCATCTTAACAAATGATCTTCTTCAATTTGCACAAATCAAGGGAAAAATATGATTAAGGTGTCAAAAGTACCGAAGGTGATATTCTGGTACAAGATATCGATGTGTAAGCTCGCTTACCAAGCAATATCTTGTATCAGAATAAGTGCTACGCACCTTTTATTATGAAAACGTCTCTTTGTTAGCAAAAAGA
>SVEA01000099.1 GCA_015057615.1 Lachnospiraceae bacterium
TCTTTTTGCTAACAAAGAGACGTTTTCATAATAAAAGCATTTGGATGATCATAATTCAGCTTTGCTCTTTCTTCGATTGCCAGATCATCATGCGGTATATAATAAAAATCATGGCTTAATAACACGACACTATCCTTGCAAACCTCCTTCAACCGATTGGCAACGGTTGTCTTACCTGAAGCAGAACCTCCTGAGACCCCGATCACGACGCTTTTTCCCATTCCTTTACCTCCGTAATTTAATTTATCTTAAGCACTTCATCAATTTATTTATACATGGATAAGTAATATGAAGCATATTTCATTCACAACACGTTGTTCCCCAAAGCACTGCAAAAAAACAACAATACTTGGATTGAAGTACATAATGGGTACACAAGGCTATAAAATACATGATCTAAGTACCAACGACTTCAAACAGTTACCATTAAAATATTGTTTCCTATTGCTTAATTTTTCTTTGCTTTGTGCAAATTGAGAAGACGTTTTGTTAGGAAGGCTTTTGACCTCCAATTAGATGTTTTAATATTAAAAACCACCAGCTCCGCCTCCACCGGCACCTCCGCCTCCGCCGCCGGAGAAGCTTCCTCCGGAGGAGGAACTCGAAATTTCTGAAAAAGCATAATCCATACTCCTATGGAAGGAATTGTTGTTATTACTCACAAATAAGAGATACCAGAGCATCCATCCGTTCGTGGAATAAATTTCTTCATATTGATCGATTCTCCGTTCATCAAAATGAGCCGGCTTTTTAACAACACCCAAACCCAACGCATAGATTAAGGAACGATCCATCGAATCGTTTCTTTCCCCCAACGGCTGTTCCAGATTATATTTTTTCATTCTTTTCTTAAATAGCATCCACTTTTTATATTGACTGTAGCCATAATCGGACAGCCGATAGAAAAAATTCAGACTGCAGATTGATAGAACGATTGCACTTATAATACCAACCAAGCCACTCAAACTGCCATACAAGATCGTGGATATCCCGATACCGCACAGAACAACGGCGGACAGCAGGAAGAGAACTCCCAGCTTCGTTTTACTCTTATCATAATATCCCTTCTGTATGGCATCTTCTTTTATCTTCTTTTGCCATATGGCAAAAGAAGCGGTAAATCTTGAACTATGCTTTCTGCTAAATCGCTCAATATCTTTATTGCTTACGGTTTCCCCGTCCCCGATTTCATCCAATAGCCATCTGCATAAGTACTCTTCATGACGCAGCAGATGCTCATCTGTTTCTTTTAACCTTGTTATATAAAAATTCTGCTTCTTTTTCCCTGTTCCTACTTCCTCTTGCTCTCCATCGATTCTTAGATAGCCTTTTCGGCAAAGATCCAGAATCGATGCAAATATGGTATTCGTATCCACATAGGTACCGGTTAAATGCCCTGCGACCGCCGGTGTACATTCCTCCGGAATCCCTGTAAAATTCTCACTTTGATAGACATTTTCCTCCCGTTTGTATTTTACAAGAGAAAATACGAGGATGACTGCCCCTAATCCGGATAGTAGAAAGGTTACCTTCTCTAATACCGTTCCAATGGCTTCCTTTCTTTGCTGATCCTCCACCTGTTTCTTTTGATACGCTTCTTCCTCTTCGATAATACTCTGGTACCGGTCTTTATTCTGAACATTTTCCGATCGCGGAATATATTCCGTCGGAAACAGTATCCTGCCTTCAACAAAGGTATCCGCAGGCACATTCGTCACTGATAAGGTATAGGTGTGACTCTTTTTATTTTCTATCGTTCCGTTTAGAGGTCCATGAGCAAATACCTCAATTCTATCCTCCGCAGTGCCCTTCGGCAGTTTTATGTTTACATAGAACTTTTTAATTGGCGTTTTATTCTCTTTGCCCAGGAATTGATAATACAATTCCCCGGTATCCTTGTATTTTATAGCTACATTTTTAATAAGGTAACGAATTCGAAAAATCCTCTGCTGATCTTTGGAGGGCGAAAAGATCTGGATAATGACCTTATCGTTTTTTTCCTTCGCCAGAAATACTTCGGAATCTCCCTTTGCAGCCTTCTTTACCTGGGTATAGTCGATTGCCGTATCCGACCGCAGCTCCTGCACTTGTATCGCAGCTATTCCGGAAGTTTTATTTTGAGAAATCTCCCGAAATACCCCATTGAATTTATCCTTAAAGTCAAATGTCAAATCCTCTACAATTTCAAGATCCCCGTTTTCAAGAAGCTCTGCATTCACCTTCCACATGGGAATCGTTAGGTCTTCTTCGGCTTGTACCTTCTGCGGAAGCCCGATGATCACTAGAATTAGTGCTAACATAACGAATTGGCAGACCCGCTTTCCTGTCATGAATAGAAACCGAATCCTGCGAGAATACTCTTGCTTGCTCATGCTGCTTGCCCTCCATACACTTTATATTCTTATTCTATCCCTTTATCCGCCAAACAAATACTTTAATATTTATTGTTCTTTGGATAAATTATGATTCAAGTGCCAAAAGTCGATTTGTAAAGCGAACTTCATCAATTTACACAATTTATACATTGATAAGTAATAGGAAACATATTTCATTCGCAACGCATGCTCCCCAAAGCATTGCAAAAAACGCAATACTTGGATTGAAGTACGTCATGGTTCATAAGACCACAAAATACGTGATCTAAGTAGTGTCTGCTGATTAAACCGCTTCCAGTTCTAAATCAGCAGATTTTAACCTTAAAACTCGTATCAGCAAAATAGGAGCAGAAAGTATTCGTGCCTGAATCTTGAAAAGATTCGTCACGAATACAGATAATGCGATAGAA
>SVEA01000100.1 GCA_015057615.1 Lachnospiraceae bacterium
GTCATAGCATGAGCCTCCAGTTTTGATGATTGTTTCTAGACAACTCAATTATACCAAAACTAGCGGATTCATGCTATTTATTTGCCAGTTATTATTGAATTTTCAAGGTGCATAGGCACTTATCCAAGTGCGAAGTTTGAGAATATTAAATTAATATCACAAGAGAAAAAGAACCTCGCAAACCATTGATTATTAAGGCTTGCGAGGCATATGTTTTTTATTCCCACTCGATCGTTGCCGGTGGCTTGCCGGTAACATCATAGCAGATACGGTTTACATGTTTTACTTCATTGACGATACGGTTGGAGATATGGCCGAGGATATCCCAAGGGATTTCAGCAAATTCCGCAGTCATAAAGTCTGTGGTTGTTACGGCACGAAGGGCTACCGTATAGTCATAGGTTCTTTCATCACCCATAACACCAACGCTACGGAGGTTCGTAAGTACTGCAAAGTATTGGCCGATTTTTTTGTTTAAGCCTGCTTTTTCAATTTCTTCACGGTAGATATAATCCGCTTCCTGCAGGATCGCTATCTTTTCCGGTGTGATATCGCCAATGATACGTATAGCAAGACCGGGACCGGGGAAAGGCTGACGGAAGACTAGCTTGTCTGGAATTCCAAGCTCCAAGCCGGCTCTTCGAACCTCGTCCTTAAACAGGTCACGCAGCGGCTCAATGATTTCTTTAAAATCTACATAATCAGGAAGTCCGCCCACATTATGGTGGCTTTTAATAACCGCTGATTTACCAAGACCGCTTTCAATCACATCCGGATAGATGGTACCTTGTACAAGATAATCCACGGTACCGATCTTTTTCGCTTCTTCCTCGAATACCCGTATGAATTCTTCGCCGATTATTTTTCTCTTCTGTTCTGGTTCTGTTACCCCTGCCAGCTTATCGTAGAAACGCTGTTGAGCATTTACACGGATGAAGTTTACATCAAATTGCTTTGAAAAGACTTCTTCTACTTCATCCCCTTCGTTTTTACGAAGCAGTCCATGATCAACAAAGATACAGGTAAGCTGTTTGCCCACAGCTTTGCTTACCATTACCGCTGCTACGGAGGAGTCAACACCACCGGAGAGAGCGCATAACACTTTTTTATCACCGATTTTATCTTTTAATCTTTGAATCATCCGCTCGGTAAAGGAAGCCATTTCCCAATCACCGGAGCATTTGCATACTTCATATAAGAAGTTATGCAGCATCTTCGTACCTTCTGCCGTATGAAGTACTTCAGGGTGGAACTGTACACCATAGAAATTCTTGGTTTCATCTTCGATTGCTGCAATCGGGCAGGATTCGGAACTTGCTATTATTTTAAATCCAGGAGCAGGAGTCTCCACATAGTCGGTATGGCTCATCCAACAGATCGTGTCCTCAGAAACCTCGTGAAACAGCTTGGAGGCAGTGTCTAAATGAACTTCTGTCTTTCCATATTCTCTTACCGGCGCTTTCGTAACCTTACCACCCAGGGAATGCGTCATCAGCTGGCATCCATAGCAGATACCAAGAATCGGGATTCCCAAAGAAAAAATGCCAGGATCACAGGCAGGAGCATCTGGTTCATTAACACTGGCAGGTCCGCCGGTAAAGATGATCCCTTTTGGTGCTAATTTTTTTATTCGATCAAGGTCTGTATAGCAGGGTAGTACCTCACAATATACATTACATTCTCTGACTCTGCGGGCAATCAGCTGATTATATTGCCCTCCGAAGTCTAGTACAATAACCATTTCTTTTTCCACTTCTTAACCTCCTATAATATCCGATACATCGGTAAAGTGTGTATGTTTATGAAAATGCAGATTTATAATACAACATATTTTATAATTATGCTAGTCTTTCTTCGGGTTTTTTCTTTTGTTCTCTACTATATACAAGGAATAAAGATAAATTCATGTAAAAATAGGGAATTATACTTAAATTACAAAATATGCAAAATTAAATATTTACAATAGCACCATATCATGGTACTATTATAGCAAATAATAACAACATATGGTAGTTTTAATAAAATAGAGAGGGAAAGGAGAGAGGTGCTATTATGGATAGGGTAGCAGCACGAGAAATATTTCGATATGCTCCCGAGATTGATTTTAATTTCGGCTATAAATTCTTTTTGGGTAACATGACGAATTACAAACAGGCACTCCTCGCCATCCTAAAAAGCATCCGGTCAAAATTACCGCTACTGCAAGCTATGCTGGTTACGAAGGAATATGAAGGGCTGCGTACGATAACACGTACATTACGGCAGATGCTTAATCATATTGGAGCAAATGAAATTTCGGAGCAATCCTATCAATTAGAAATTGCTTTACTCAATGAAGAGGAATATAATCTGCAGGATAAACTTGAACGATACATCAAACGGCTTATCCGATTTACCGGCAACCTGGAAATTCTGATAAAGCAATTGGATATTCAGGAGCCGATACAAAAGCAAGAGGAACTGAAATCTTTTCGAAATCATGATTTTACTAAAACCAGGGAAAGTATCCGGCGTTCTACGGATTTACTGGAACGAAGGATTATATAAATTAGCTTTTTATTACTCCCCAACAGGCCCTGCCTTATTGACTGACGAAGGCAGGGCCTGTTATTGTTAAGGACAGAGATATTCCCTGATCGACATTATATCCTGAGTAAAGAACACGCATGATCTTTTGCTCTGATTGCATATTGCAAATAAATTTGCATATGCTCACTACGCTTTTATTATATCATGAATCTGCAGATTAGGAACTCAAATACTACGCATTTGAGTTCACGTTGCACTTATCCAAAAAATCATGGCCTTTATTCAAGCAAGCTTGATAAATGCCATGAATTTCTTGGACTAATCTGCTTATTCGTGGATATTATATCATAAACAAAAAACAGTTCATGATTTTATCACTCCACTCGGAAATTAAAAGCAAGCCTGCATTTCCTCATTCCGTTTTTATTATATCCTGAGTAAAGAGCACACATGCTTTATGCGTGCCGAATCGTTTTTGACAATCTTGTACTCCCATTGTATACTAACAAAGCATAGGAAGAATATTCTCAGACTCGGAGGCATGGTTATGGAAGACAAATTAATGGCAGCAGGTAGGAAAGTAAAGCTGATTGTCAGTGACATTGACGGAACTTTACTAACTTCCGATAGAAAGCTAACCAAGGAAAATATTACGGCGATAAAAAAGGCGAAAGAACAGAATATTAAATTTACCATTAGTACCGGCAGGGTTGCATCCATGCTGGATTATTATACGAAAATATTGGAAATTGATACACCTGTAATTACGTTAAACGGAGCGGTTGTCTGGGATCCGGTACGGAATATAACGACTTTTGATGTCCCTATGAATGAAGATGAATTAAAGGGACTGTTAGAGTTATGTAAATATTATCAAATGGACTATGGTGTTATGACCATGGGCACCAATTACTTTTCAAAGAACAGTTTTCGTATTGCCCGCTACCAGGGATACAATGAATTTGCTAAATCGCATGGAATGTCGATTATGGAAGTGGGTACTTTTGACGAGGATCATCACTGCATAGATGGTATAAGAGTATATAAACTTTTGATAACGGATCGAGATCCAAAGCGGATCAAAATATTTGAGGATCATTTGCATACGTTAAAGAAAACGGGGTATACAACTTCCGAGCCGGGACTGTTGGATATTGCGGAAAATACCGTTAATAAAGGATTGGGTGTTCAAAAACTTACGGAGACCTTCCGGTTACAGCCGGAGGAAGTATGTGCAATCGGGGATTATGACAATGATATCTCAATGCTTCAGTATGCTGGCTTTTCTGTTGCAATGGGGAATGCGCTGCCAAATGTAAAGAAGCATGCTCTCTATGTAACGGCAACGAATAACGAAAGTGGTTTAGCACAGGCGATGGAAAAATATATTTTAGAATAAATCTTGTAAAACTGTAACAATATGGTTCGGTTCTGGCTCTATAGTTAAGAGAGGCTGCTGCATTTGGTGCACCAACCTCTCTTAAAAACGTAATTATATAAAAGCGCAATTGTTTCTAAAGCTTCAATTATTTCTTAAAACTGCTCAGGATATCCTTAACCTCCTGCGTGGTAAAGGCGGCAACGGCTTTCTCTGCGCATTCCTTTGCTTTTTCATAGGAGGTGTTGCGAATAATATTTTTTATATTGGCAGTTGCACCGGCAGACATGCTGAATTCATCCAGACCAAGTCCCAGCAGCAGTATGGCAGCGTTCTCATCTCCGGCAAATTCTCCGCACATTCCAACCTCAATTCCTTCCTTATGGCCTGCCTCAATAATTCTCTGAATGCTTTGCACTACCGCAGGATGGAAGGAGTCATACAGCTTTGCAATCTTTTTATTACCCCGGTCGACAGCGAGTACATATTGTGTCAAGTCATTGGTGCCAATACTGAAGAAATCAACATATTTCGCAAAGTTCTCGATACATAGCACCGAAGCCGGAGTTTCTATCATAATCCCGACTTTGATATTCGAATCAAACGGAATGTTCTCAGCCGTCAGTTCATTTTTACAGGTGCTTAGAATGGAGTTGGCTTTTAATAATTCCTCCAGGGATATGATCATAGGATACATGATCTTGACCTTACCGAAAGCGCTTGCCCGCAAGATAGCACGAAGTTGTGCTTTGAAAACATTCTCCAGCTCTAATGAAATCCGGATGGCTCTCCACCCGAGAAATGGATTGTCTTCCCGCTCAAAGGTATAATAGGGCAGGGATTTATCACCGCCGATATCCAAGGTGCGGATGATCAGCTCTTTCGGACAGAGTATTGCTGCCTCTTTATATACTTCAAATTGCTCCTCTTCCGTAGGAAAATGGGTATTCTTCATATATAGAAATTCGCTTCGAAACAGTCCGATTCCTTCAATTCCGCGATCAGCGGCTTTTTTAACATCCTCCAGGTTACCGACATTGGCATAAACCTTTACTGATCTGCCATCTATTGTCGTTGCAGGAAGGGAGCTTAATGCCTCCAGTTCTTCTTTCCGCTTCCGATAATCCTCTTCGAGAACTTTGTATTTCTGAATTGTCTCTTCATCCGGTTGAAGGATAACCTTGCCGTTTGCGGCATCTAATATAAGAAAATCATCGTTTTTAACTTCCTCCATTAAGCCCTTTACACCGACCAAAGCCGGAAGCTCTAAGTTCCGCGCGATTATGGATACATGGCTTGTTACACCGCCAAGCTCCGTTGCGAATCCAAGTACAAAATCCAGGTTGATTTTTGAGGTATCCGAAGGAGTTAAATCTTCTGCGACCAGAATTACCTTATCATGGATTTCTTCCAGTGCATCTTGCGTTATCCCTTTCAGAGACCGCATCAGACGGTTTCGGATATCTCTTATGTCTGCACTACGTTCCTTCATATATTCGTCGTCCATGCTATCAAATATGGCGGCAAATTCTGCCGTGGTATTTTCTACGGCTAATTGTACATTTTGCAGCTCTGATATGATCTTGTCTGCGACGCCTGCATAGAGTGCAGGGTCCTGAACCATCTCAAGGTGAGCTGCAAAAATATCGGAAGTCTTTGCAAGCGCTTCTAACTGTGCGGTTGCTTCCTGAACCGCCTTTTGATATTTCGCAATCTCTGCATCGGTATCTTTTGCTTCGATACGGTA
This sequence comes from Lachnospiraceae bacterium, assembly GCA_015057615.1. Lineage (GTDB taxonomy): Bacteria > Bacillota > Clostridia > Lachnospirales > Lachnospiraceae > Mobilitalea. The sequence continues at coordinate 5,655 of SVEA01000100.1, forward strand.
AGTATCCGGATTAAGATTACTTCTGTTAACGACAAATGTCCGCCCCATTGCAAATCCACTGGAAGCTGTTTTTTCAACTAACAAAGTTTTCATATGCACACCCCTCATTATTCATATTCGTTTACAAGTTACTTTGTCTCTATAACTGAAAGAATTCAAAATTCGTTCAATTTACATCCCCATAAATAATTATTTATTAGTGCTTACGTTAATTATATCCATAATTAGTAAGGATATCAATTGAAAATTAGCATAAAGCTATCGAATTCTTTTCTTTTGGCGTGTATTGCAAAAACGGCAGCTTTCGTTTATAGTAAAAATAGTCAAAATGATGGATGGAGGCGAAATGAATGTTGGAGCAATTGAAGAAAGATGTTTATGATGCAAACATGGAATTGCAGGAAAAAGGAATGGTGATCTATACCTGGGGAAATGTCAGCGGTATCGATAGAGAAAAGAAGCTGGTAGTAATTAAGCCCAGCGGTGTGGATTACGATAAGATGAAACCGGAAGACATGGTAGTAGTGGATTTGGAAGGAAATGTTGTAGAAGGAAATTATAAGCCTTCCTCAGATACGGCGACCCATTTAATCCTATATAAGGCTTATCCTTCCATGGGAGGTGTTGTACATACGCATTCTACCTGGGCAGTGACCTTTGCACAGGCAGGAATGGACATACCGGCGCTTGGAACTACTCATGCGGATTATTTCTATGGGGATATTCCCTGCACCAGAGAGTTAAGCGAAGAGGAAATCAACAATGATTATGAGAGCAATACCGGCAAAGTCATTGTAGAAACAATAGGAGACAAGGATCCAATGGCTATTCCGGGCATTCTGGTGAAAAATCATGGACCCTTTGCCTGGGGAAAGACACCGGCAGGTTCGGTCTATAATGCGGTAGTTATGGATAAGGTTGCGGAGATGGCTTATAAAACCATGACACTGAATCCCAGGGTTGACCGTGTATCCCAGTATCTGCTGGATAAGCATTATTTCCGCAAACACGGCGCTAACGCCTATTACGGACAGGGCTCAGAGGACCATTAGAAACAAGACAAACCAGTAAACTGACAAGCTTGCTAGTGGATTCATGGAGTTGCAATTCTATCTACAATGCTACAAGAGGGTCTGTAATCTTCCTTCACACACAGGTCGAAAGACAGTGCATTATAGGAAGATTACAGATCCTCTTGCTGTGTTTACATCATATTGATACTTTTCAGTGTCTTTTATACTTTTTGGGTAATCAAGTGATTCGGTTTACAGCTGCGCCCTCTGTCCCTTGTCACCGCGCTTTCTGTTACGTACCTTCTTGGCGTTTAGAACTTTATCCTCATATTGGAAGGTCTCGGTGTTCGGATCGAGTGCGGTAGCAAAGCATACGGTATCCTCTTTTTCCAGCTTTATCGCTTTCACACCCCGGCCGGTTTTCTTCATTTCCGGTACCAGGGATAAGGGGAAACCAAGGGATAATCCTTTTTCGGTCAGAAGGATAACCTTTAATATTCCGAACAGTACATCGCTGGCGGTTAAGAGGCAGATGCCTACTACTTCATCGCCTTCCTCCAGCTTAGTTGCATTTACCTGGGAACGGTTCGTTTCAAATTCAGCACCGGACACCTGCTTGATATATCCATTTTTCGTTACAAATAGTAGCTGGGATTCAAATAGCTCCTCGAAGGAAACATAGAGGACCACAGTTTCCTTTTCCAGTTTGCAGAGATTATGAACAAGGGTGCCCTTGTCTTTGATCTTAACTCTTGGGATATTCTCTGCTTTTACCTGAAACACATTGCCCTCTGCGGTGAATATGCAGAGCTTGTCCGTGCTCTTCATCGGAATTGTATGGACAAATTCTTTCAGGTTATCCTCGGAAGCTCTGCTATAGCTGGCGGCATCAATGGATTTGGTATATCCAAAGCGGTCAATCAGAACATAGATGTCCTCTACCTTGACTTCTTCTACATATTCTGCGGCTGCGGCATTCTTAAGCTTTGTTCTTCGCGGGGTATGGAATCGCTTCTTATATTCCCGCAGCTGTGCTTTAATGACTTTAAATAGTTCCTTTTGATCGCTCAGAATCTTTTTATATTCTTCAATGGAAGCGGCAAGGGAATCATTTTCATCATGCAGCTTAATAATTTCCAGTCCGATCAATTTGCTGAGCTGCATTGCCAGAATGGCTTCTGCCTGTCGTTCCGTAAAGTTCAGCTTAGCGGCATCCTGCTCAGATTTTTTCGACTTAAAACGGATTTCTTTTGTATTACCGTTGATCAGGCAGTCCTTCGCCTGCTTGATGGAGCTGCTTCCCCGTAAAATTTCAATAATCAGATCAATGACATCGGTTGCTTTGATTAAACCTTCTACGATTTCCTGGCGTTTTATAGCCTTATCCAGCAGATACTCGTATTCCTTGGTGTAGAGCTCTACCTGAAAATCTACAAATTCTCCGATCATGCTTTTTAAATTAAAGATAACCGGCTGCTGATCCTTCACTGCCAGAAGATTCACGCTGTAGGTATCCTCCATAGGAGTCTTCTTGTATAGACCATTAAGCAGGTTATTAAGATCCCGGTCTTTTTTGACCTCAATTACAATCCGGATTCCCTCCTTGGAGGATTCATCCCGGACATCAAACATTTCATCAAATACCTTATCCTTCATTAAGTTAACAAGACCTTCGACCAGCTTTGTCTTGTTGCCCGCAATGGTGTAGGGAATCTCTGTTACTACAATATTCTTTCTTCCGTTATCGCCGTTCTCGATCTCATGGTTTGCGCGAATACGTATTTTCCCTTCGCCGGTCTCATAGACCGTGGCAAGCTCAGCTTGGTTGACGATGGTTCCTCCGGTAGGAAAATCCGGTGCTGGGATATGGGTCATCAATTTTTGAATCGTAATATTCGGATTGTCGATATAGGCGATGACGCCGTCGATTACCTCATCCGGATTGTGCGGGGGAATGTTGGTTGCCATGCCGACAGCAATCCCGGTCGTACCGTTAATGAGCAGGTTCGGGATCTTCGCCGGCAGAACGGAGGGCTCTTTTTCGCTGTTATCGAAGTTAGGATCAAAATGTACCAGACCCTTCTCCATGTCCTCTAACAATGCCATAGCACCCGGAGAAAGTCTTGCTTCCGTGTAACGCATAGCTGCCGCGCTGTCACCGTCAATGGAACCGAAATTACCATGACCATCAACGAGCGGAACCCTTAGAGCAAATTCTTCCGCCATATGCACCAGGGCATCATAGATGGAGCTATCCCCGTGGGGATGATATTTACCCATGGTATCACCGACAATACGTGCACTCTTTCTATGTGGTTTTGCAGGATCCAGCCCCAGCTCCATCATGGAATATAAAATTCTGCGCTGAACCGGCTTTAAACCATCTCTTACATCGGGTAATGCCCGGGCGATAATAACACTTATGGCATAATCCCGAAAGCTGTTTTTCATTTCTTCCGAAAAATCCAATTGTATGATTTGATCGGTATTATTTTTCATCTAATCGAAACCTCCGTATCAACCATCCGCTACTTCAAAGAAGGATGATTGTATTTTTATTCATGACAAATGAATTGGTCTGCCAAAAAAGGCATTACCAACTCATTTTTAATATCAAATATCCAGTTTTGCATATTTTGCTTCTTCCATAATAAAGGCACGTCTGGGGGGGACATTGTTGCTCATCAGGGTTGTGGTAACTTCATCCGCTTCCACGTTATCACTGATCGATATCTGAGCCAATATTCTGGTCTCCGGATCCAGGGTCGTCTCCCAAAGCTGATGCGCGTCCATCTCTCCGAGACCTTTATAGCGCTGCAGCGCTAGTATTTTATGCCCAGAGTTCTTACGGAACTTTTCAAGCTCAAAGTCATCAAAAAGGTATTTTGATTTCTTGGGATTTCTTCCCTTTCCGGATGCTTCGTATTCCACCCGGTACAGCGGAGGCATCCCCCGGTATATCTTGCCTTCCAGAATCAATTGCGGCATGAACCGGTAGAAAAAGGTCAGCAGAAGGGTACTGATATGCGCCCCATCGACATCGGCATCCGTTAGAATAATAATCTTATCATAACGGAGCTTTGTGATATCAAAATCATCCCCGATACCGCAGCCAAAGGTCGCGATCATGGTTTTTATCTCATTGTTTAATAAAATCTTTTCTAAGGAAGCCTTCTCTACATTCAGAATTTTTCCGCGGAGAGGTAGAACTGCCTGTGTTTTTCGATTTCGGGCAGTCTTTACGGTACCGCCTGCGGAATCTCCCTCGACAATGTACAGCTCACATTCCTCTGGTTTTTTGGAGGAACAGGAGGCAAGCTTACTTCTGGTATCCACGTCATTTAGCTGCTTTAACACCGCATTTCGTGCCTTGTCGCCGGCCTTTCTTGCGTTGAAGGATTTCATGGAGTTGTCGAGAATCGTCCGAAGAACTTCAACATTTTTATCGAACCAGCGCTGTGCCTCGGTGGTAAATACATCCTCTACGGCAGTCTTTGCATCCGTATTACCGAGCTTTGTCTTTGTCTGACCCTCAAACTGAGGATCCGGATGCTTAATGGAGACAATCGCGACAAGTCCGTTACGGATATCCTTACCGTCAAAATTCTCATCCTTATCCTTTAGAACATTCAATTCGCGGGCATATTGGTTCATGACCCGGGTCAATCCGGATTTAAAGCCGGTTACCAGGGTGCCGCCGTCAACCACGTTGATACGGTTACAGTAGGAATTAATCTGCTCAGTGTAATTGTCGGTATATTGTATGGCAATTTCCACCTCGATATCACCGCTTGTCCCCTCCAGATAAATGGGTTCCTTGTGGAGTACATTCATTTCGCGGGTCAGATAGGAAACAAAGCTTTTGATTCCGTATTCCTCCAAATAATCCTTGGTGATTCCGCTTATTTCATCGACATAATGGATCAATAAATTTTTATTCAGAAAAGCAATTTCTTTCAGCTTCTTTTGTATGGTTTCGGATTTGAACTCTACCGTCTCAAAAATGATATCATCCGGATAAAAGGTTACTTTTGTTCCAGTGTCCGATTTGTTACATTTTCCTACGACGGGAAGCAGCCCATTTTCCAGTTCAACAACCGGATGCCCTCCGTTTACGTATTCGTCA
>SVEA01000101.1 GCA_015057615.1 Lachnospiraceae bacterium
CATATCAACTAATTCTCCGTCGTCAAATCTTAGTGATCTCCGAACCTCTATAGGCAGTGTATACCGCCCAAGCTGATCCAGCTTTCTGCCATTACCCCTTTTCAGATGGATTGCATTACCGTCCACGTATAAATCAAAACCTTGTCTTTCTCCATAGCTTAGCGTCCGTCTGTATTCAATTGGCAGCGTAATTCTGCCTAGTTCATCAAGCTTTCTTACTATTCCTTTCATATTGACCTCCTTAATCAATCGCTCTGCAGACATCACGGATAATTGCTATACCGCTGTTGCAGGCTATATCTACTGTCTGGATACCGCCAGTAGAGTGAATAATAACCGTGTCGTCCGGCTCGTACCGGCTGACAAGCACTAATGCAACTATATCCTCCCGGGTAAGCCTCAAAGTAGCCTCCAGGCTTTTAATCAGCTGTTGTTTTGTTACTCCTGGTTTCATATTGACCTCCTTATTCGTGCTAAAATACACTTAAGATAATTTTTCTATGCGCTCACTTTGGTCCTGCCAGACCGAGTGGGCTTTTTTCTTTTACTTCCGCACCACGGGCAGATATATCCGGTGCGCGGGATTCTCTGCAGTACACTTATGTTCCATACGCAATGACATGTCCTGCATCTTGCTTTCACAACCATTCTCCCTCCTTCCCCAAGCAGTTAATGAGCACTGTATCCAGAGCAAATACTACAAGACCAATCCCTGACTGGATAACTGCTTGTCCCATTGATATGTAATCTAATTGCAAGTTTCCGAAGGTGCCCATTATGTAACCCAACGATCCGACAAAAAGGATAAATGCTACTAACTCCATGATCCTACGTTTCATGTTTCCTACCCTCTCTTTCATGTGCTCTATAGATGTAATAAATTATTTTGCCAATAAAAACTCCGAGTAATATTTTTAATACGTGTTCCAAAAGCCTTGTCCCTCCTTATATGTAATACTTTGTTATAAGGTAACTAAATAACTATGCTCACAATGAAATCGGAGTTTATCACTATATCTGTTTTGTTTTCAGTTATTTTGATGAACTCCCTTTCCTTTATCTTGGCAAGAAATTCTTCTTCATCTCCGCAAAATGTGATATCTTCATAGAGATCACCCGCCACTAAAGCCAAGCTTTTTATTGTCATATCCGCCTGTCCCTCCTTTCTTGTTTTAATTCCATTTTCATCCTATAATGTAAGTACAGATGTTACCGCATCGAGCACATATGAAAGGAGAAAATACTTATGACAGAACTATCTCGTGATGCAGACAAAATGATTTGTTGCTTGTACAAAGAATTTTTAAGTCGGCGAAAATCCGGTTTGCCAAAGCAAACAGCAAGACGTTTTTCCGATGAGTACTATAAATCCGATAGTATTCTTTCGAAATGGCTTCCAGATGATGTTGATGACACTATTTTGGAGCTAGGACAAAAGAATTATCTTCATGTGTACATTGGTGGCGAATATGAGCTTGAAGATAGTGCCATTGTGTACATGGAAAAACGTTTTAAAAATGGACTAATTGAAATTACTGACTTCATCACTAAATTTATTCCCTAGTCCCTTACCGCTTACATAGAATTCTTCGGTGCCTGATACCGACCATATGCCATTTTCAAATGTAATTACCAGCTTGGAACAATTTTTTGAAATTGGCGTATGGTTTATTTCAAACTTCTTATTTGGTATGTCGATTGTAATTGTTTCTAATCTATCCAATTCATTACCTCCTTTCTAACTGATTTCTAAAAGTAATCCGTATAGGCTCACCATTGCATGAGTCAATGAGCATAAATCTTGAATACTACAACAATATTTTGAATGCTCCGCTAATAGTTTCAGCTGTTGGCGGAGTATTTCTTTGTCAGTTATTTCACTGATTGGCTTCTTATCAGTTTCAGATCTCTTAACTTCAATCACGGTTTATTCTTCCTTTCCGCCTACTCTTCTGTTTCATAAGCAATGTTTTCGTAAGCAAACCCAACCATCTTAGACACGATGCTTCTAAGGCTTTCACCTGTTTCATCCGCTACTTCTAATACCTTGTTGTAACTTTCTGCATCAATCCTAACTACGGCCTGTCCCTCATCGAGAGGTTGCCGTTTTATACGCTTTAAAACTAATGTTGGCATACTATTAACCTCCTTTTGACTTTTTTCTTGTAGAATATTTCCTATTGTCGTATAATTATCTTTATACAGATAATGCCGAGCCAAGCCCTTCACAGGGAAGGTGTAACGACTGGACACGGAGCAACCTATTGGAAGTAGGTTGAAGGCACAGTCTGAACTCATGGGTGACCATGAGAGCTATGCAGAAATGACATAGCCACGCTTTTAGCGGAGTAACAAAGTGGATGTCCATGGCTGATCGTTTTAACAATGGCATTGCCGCAACTATCAATGTTCCTGCGTTTGATTTACCTGAAACCAAGACACTTACAGAAACATTTACATCCAATGCTGACCGATTCCAAAATAAATAATCGTCATTGGTATATTCCTGTTCTGATTTCTGCCATAACCCTGATAAAATCCTTTGATAAAGAAATTATCTGCATAGTGGAGCAATTATTGAAATTGCTAGAGCAATAATTGAAATAATTAGCGGGAAGTTTGGATATTTCTGCCTAAAACACAAGTGACCTCTACCATTTAGGAATACTGGCTTCCCTTCTTCATGCAATTCATTAATACGTTGCTGTTCTTTTTTACTTCTTTTTACATTCCCTTTCACTTCTTCACCTCCCTGCTATATTGCTTGTCCGCCGGTTACCGCCTAAGCGGTTTTTTCTTTGATATTTCTTCCATAAAGTCATTGAGCTCTGAAGTCTTAAAATAAATTTTGCCGCCTCCGAGCGTCCTCACAATCGGAGCTCCTTCAGCTCTTGATAACTGCTTAAGGAAATCTCTGGATAATCCTGTTTCGGTCAATTCTGTTATGCTCATAAATTGTTTTGGGTATGCCATCTTAAAACCCCCTCCATTAAATCTTACCCATTACGTAAGTCCAGGCTAAAAAAAATATGTCCCGCTCTTTCTGGCTCAATTTTTAACACAGAAACAAGTTTGTCCATAACATCAGATGACGGCTGAATTTCTCCGCTAAGTACCTGCGATAAAGTGTTTCTGTTGACTCCACTCTTTGCAGACAATTCAGTTATAGTACTGATGTTTCTGTCAATCATAATCTTTTTAATTTCTTTAACGTCTGCTCTATAAATACTTGCCATACTCATACTCCTTTCGAAAATCTTACTTGTTACGTAAGTCCATGTTAACACCATATCTTGATCGTGTCAATACGTTATACGTAAGTTTTTTGGCTTTATTTAAAATATGTATTGCATTATGCGTAAGTTAATGATACAATACTTATTGTAAAATTTTGTGAAAGGAGCCACAATTATGGCTAAACTAAACGAAAGAATAAAAGAAAGAAGGCTATCATCTGGCTTGACTCTACTACAGGTAGCAGAAGAAATTGGAATAAAGGAAGCTACAATGCAGAGATATGAAAGTGGAGAAATTAAAAATATCAAGCACGAGACCATAGAAAAATTAGCTAAAATTTTTAACTGCTCACCAGAATACCTTATGGGATGGTCTGATAGAGAAAAAAGGTTGAGTACTTATTACGACGCCGTTAATAAAAAGATTTTCGAAAAAACCATTGCGGCGCACAAAGAAGATAACGAGAATTGGACACCAGAAGAACTGAAGAAAATTGAGGAATACAAACAACTACTATTAGCAGCTAGAAAGAACGATAGATAAAAGGGGACGGTTAATTGACTTATGAGGAATTGCAGAGAAAGTACGGAGATGAGCTTTGCATAACTGAAACTGATTTAAGTAATGTGAATGGGCTAAAAGGATTGTATGTTGATGGATGTGTTGCTATTGAAAAAAACATGATGCTTAAAGAGAAAGGATGCGTATTGGCTGAAGAAGTAGGTCATCATCTTACATCGGTTGGAGATATCCTGATGCAAGATAACACAAACAACCGAAGGCAAGAACGTAAGGCGAGAATTGTTGGGTACAATATTCAAATAGGATTATATGGACTAATAAACGCCTATAAAGCTGGGTGCAAAAATTCATATGAAGTAGCTGAGTATCTAGATGTAACAGAGGCATTTCTTCAGGATGCAGTAAAGTATTATAAGGACAAGTATGGATTACTCGCCAAAGTGGACGGTTACATTATTTATTTTGAACCTTCTCTTGGTGTAATGGAAATGATATAAGGAGGTATATATGGCGAAGTATAAAAAGCGAGCCGATGGACGATATCAGGCAAACATATGCATAGGGACAGATCCAGACACGGGGAAAAGGATCTTCCGTACCATTTATGCTCGTACTATTAACGACCTTGAGAATGAAAAAGCCGATATAAAAGATAAATTAAATAAAGGGATATATGCGGACGATAAGGACATGACTGTTGAAACATGGGCAAAGAAATGGTTTGGGATAGATAAGGCTACTTGTGGAGTGAGAACCAAAGAGATGTACGAAAGAATGGTAAATAACTATATTATACCCAGTATAGGAGATATCCGGCTAAGAGATCTAAGACAATCGGATGTCCAGTTAATGATAAATAAAAAAGCTAAGTATTTTAGGACATGCGAACAATTGCGCATGACTACTAGGCAGATGCTGGATTCAGCTATAGATGATGGCTTGCTTTACAAAAATGTTGGATTAAATATTAAGCTGCCTCCAAAACACAAAGAGGAAAAGCGACCTCTAACCGATACTGAAAAGAAAGCCATTGCCAAAACAGAGTTTACTGACAAAGAAAAAGCTTTTGTTTATATATTGTTATACTGCGGGTTGCGGCGTGGAGAGATCCTTGCGTTATCGAAGAACAGCATAGATAAAAAGAACATGGAAGTAAACGTAAGAAATGCAGTTACTTTTGATTACGGTAAAGCCGTTTTAAATCCTTACCCTAAGTCTTTCGCAGGAATAAGGTCTATTCCTATTCCTAATGATTTAAAAGAAGTTCTATGGCCGTATCTGGAGCAGTTAGAAGGGTTGTATTTGTTTGAGATGGAACGCAAGCCAGGCTTAATGTCTAAATCATCTTATGATAAATTTTGGGAAAAGATTACAGCTAAGATTAATGCATCAGCAGGTGGTACAGAGGATATCAAGGCAATACACGGTTTATCAGCTCACGTATTCCGCCACAATTATGCTACCATGCTGTATTATGCAGGTATCGATGTTAAAGATGCTCAACGCTTGCTCGGGCATTCCAGCATCAAGATTACACTAGATATATATACCCACCTTGATAAGTCTAAGAGTACAGCAGGCGAAAAACTATCCAAAATATCTGCATTCTAATTTGACTAAAATTCTGACTAACACAAGCATAAAAAAGAGCACTGACTAACAAGTGACTAACACCATTTCAGAGAAACCTCACCTAAAACAATTTATTATAGCAAGAAAATATTTTTAGCTCATTAAAGCCTGAAACCCTTGAAAATAGGCAAGAAAAAAGCCCTAACCCACAGCTCCTATGTCTGCAAATTAAGACCTTTTATAATGCGCCTCCAGGGTCTCGAACCCTGGACAACCTGATTAAGAGTCAGGTGCTCTACCAACTGAGCTAGAAGCGCATTTTGTAATGTTTTCTTTTTTCCGAACGCAAGGAGTATTATATATCATCCAAAAATGAATTGCAAGTGTTTTTTGAATAATTTTTAAAAAACATTAAAATCCGTCATTTTAACCATTAAAGTGACAAAGGAAACCCTTTATATGTACAGATTTCCTTTGCGCTTTATCAATATCTCACTAAATATTCTCGTCCAACTTATCCTGTAGCTTTTTCTTCGGTACTGCACCAACAATGGTATCCACTGGTTGGCCATCCTTTATCACTAACATTGTGGGAATGGACATAACGCGGTATTTTTCAGCGGTATTTGGCTCCTCATCCACGTTTAGCTTTCCAATCTTAAATTTTCCTTCATATTCCCCGGCTAATTCTTCTACTACCGGAGCCATCATTTTACATGGACCGCACCAATCTGCGTAAAAGTCCACTAATACAGGCAGATCCGATTCTAATGCCTCTTTTTGAAAATTTGCATCGGTAAATTTAAAAGCCATTGTTTTTCCTCCGTTCTTTTATCTGATAGTAGTATCCCTCTATTTCTTTTGTTTATGTAACTTCTATCTTTATTGATTTCTTAAAAAGCTCGTCTGAAACGACTTTGTATAGTGATATTACAACATCCATTTCAAAGTTTCAAGCTCTACCTGCATTTCCTCTTTCTTTTCCCTGCACCATTTAATATCTTCTCTACCTCATCCCAGGAGCATTTTAATCTACAAATCTTTTTATTCAGGTTAGGATTTCCACCAGTTATCTTAGCAATTTTATATTTCCAGGATCTTTTCATTAACAGGGCACCTTCTTACTCTTTTTTATTATCTTATGAAGGATCATATAAAATAGCACCCTGTCTAATGCCAATCCCTTTGACTAATTGCGGTAGAGAACCATTCGGTTGATTGGTTTTCCCTCCGCTACGAATTTTTCTTCATATTCCGTCATGACGTTTCCTTCCAGATAATCGCTTTGATGAAGATGAAAGGTTACCTCATCCGTAATCCATCCGGCTTCCTTCGCCTGCTCTAATGAAAATTCAAACAGCTCCCGGTTATCGGTCTTAAAAATCACTTGCCCTTCCTTCTTCAGGCATTTATCATACCGGGTTAAGAACTCCTTTGAAGTTAATCGCCTCTTGGCATGTCGGTCCTTCGGCCAGGGATCCGAAAAATTCAGGTAGATTCTAGAAATTTCATCCTCATCAAAAATATTATTTAAGTATTCTGCATCAAATCGAAGAAAGAACAGATTTGGAAGCTCTACCTCTTTCTTCTTCTCCAATGCTCTTAATAACACACTGGAATATTTCTCTATACCGATATAATTTATCTCTGGATTCTGCAATGCCAACTCCATGATAAATTTCCCTTTTCCCATACCAATTTCCACATGGATCGGATGGTCATTGCCAAACAGGGTATTCCATTTTCCCTTATACTGTTCCGGTTCTGTAACAACGCTTTCATCCGAAGCAACGATTTCTCTGGAACCTTTTATGTTTCTTAATCTCATGATAATTACCATGCCTTTCTTTAAAATTTCTTTTGCCCTTTACATTTCCTGTTTATCCTCGTTTAACGGTTACGAATCAACCAATTATTAACCAGTTATCCTATATAATTTTCACTTTTTATCCTATGATGATTAGCCCGACAAAAGCCTTCTTAACAAATCATCTTAATCCATTTATACAAAGCAAGGTAAAACTTAAGTAATAAGTAATAGGAAACAATATTTTAATACGCAACTGTTTGAAGTCGTTGGCACGTACCATTACGTACTTCAACCCAAGGACTGCGTTCTTTGCAATGCTTTGCAGAACTGCGTGCTGCGAATGAAATTTGTTTCCTATTACTTGTCAACACATATATTGTGCAAATTGATGAAGTCGAGTTTATGAATCGGCTTTTGTCACTCATATCCTATGATTTTGTATGATTTTGATTATATCGGCTTCCCATTTATCCGTCAATCTTTTCTCTCGTTCTGTTTCCTTTTTTCCTATCTTTCCTCGTTGTTCACCGTCTCAGACTTTCTGAATAGGATTTTAATCTAGCTTAATTCTATTTTCTAAATCTCATACATAAAGGAATCAAATAAAAGAATCCGGATTTTGCACGATAAAATAAACAGAATCCGATATATATTCTTCACAATTATAAAGTATAATGAAGAAGAAGCGTGAAAAAAGCTTCGACCTATAAGAGAATGGACTAAGATGAGGAATAAAATTATATAAGAAAACAAAATATATAAGGAGGCTTTTAGAATGAAAGTAATTGCAATCAACGGAAGTCCTAATCAAAAGGGCAACACCTACCTTGCCCTGAAAACGGTATGTGATGAACTGGAGAAAAAGAATATCAAGACAGAGATTCTAACCATTGGAAATAAGAATATCAAGGGATGCATTGCCTGCGGAAGATGCAAAGACGGACATTGCATCTTTTATGATGATACGCTGACCGGCATTGCAGATAAGATATTTGCCGCAGACGGACTGCTGCTTGGCAGCCCGGTATATTATGCTGGCATTTCCGGCACCATGAAGAGCTTTCTGGATCGTTTATTTTTCGCAAGCCAAGACCGGCTGCGTCTGAAGATAGGCGCTGCCGTCGCTGTGTCAAGGCGCTCCGGAGAGGTTGCTGTCTTTGACCAACTAAATCACTACTTTTTAATATCAGAAATGCTTGTTGCACCGTCTTATTACTGGAATGTCATTCATGGAGGTGCTCCCGGCGAAATATACCAGGACGAGGAAGGGATCTCAATTCTTAAAAATCTGGCAAATAACATGGCATGGATGCTTCAAATGAAAGATTTCAGCAAGAATTCCTTCCCCATTCCGGAATCTTATCCACGTGCCTGGACGAATTTTGTTCGATAATCCACGAAGGAGGAGAAGAATCCTCAGAAATTGTCCTGTAATTTCACAGCTTTGTATATTTACATAAGAAACCTGTTATAGTAAAATAGGATAGACCATAAATATCGGAACGAAAGATCATGAACATGTTTTTTGTTCAAGATATAATCTTGAAAATAATAATGCACGATTCATTTAATATAATTAACGTAAGACATCGATGAAAAGACTTATCATGAAAAGATGTGCCATAACCTTAAAGTACCGGCACTATTTTTTTCCTGTGTCTACCTTAGGAGGTTTCTATGAAGCGACAAAAGATTGCTTGCTTTAGTTTAATATTATTCTTAGTTTTCTCACTCCTTTCCCCAGCAACAGCAGGAGCTACGGTCAGCAACACGCAGAATACAGGCAGCTGGCCAAAAGGCCCCAAAGTGTCTGCGGAAGGGGCTATTGTTATGGAAGCATCAACCGGACTGATCCTTTATGAAAAAAATATAGATAAAATTTATTATCCTGCCAGTATTACAAAGATCCTTACGGCATTAATTGCGATTGAAAATTCCTCCATGGGTGAGATCGTTACCTTCTCTAAGAATGCTATTTTTGATGTAGAATTAGACAGCAGCCGCATTGGTATTGATGTCGGGGAACAGTTAACGATGCAGCAATGTTTATACGCCATTCTTTTAGAGTCCGCGAACGAAGTTACCTATGCGGTGGCGGAGCATATCGGCGGTACAATTGAAAATTTTGCTAAGATGATGAATGATAAGGCCAAGAGCATCGGCGTGAAAAATACGAATTTCACCAATCCCCATGGTCTTCCGGACAATGATCACTATACGAGTCCATATGACATGGCTCTGATAACAAGGGAAGCGATGAAAAATGAAACGTTCCGAAAAATTTTCGCGACCCGTACCTATCAGATACCTCCAACGAATATTCAAAAGGAAACAAGATATTTAAGAAACCATCACCGTTTCGTATTGAAACAGGAATATCGGTATGATGATTGTATCGGCGGTAAAACCGGATATACCAGTCAAGCTAAGTTTACTTTGGTTTCGGTTGTCAAACGAGGGGATTTAGAGTTGATCTGCGTGGTTATGAAGGACGATAGTACATCCCATCAGTATAACGATACCAAGGATTTATTTGATTATGCCTTTGATAATTTCTCTATCTATCCGATCAACGAATTGGAGAACCCCGGAGCGCTTGAAGAATCTCCAATGTTTACAAGGTTTAACCCTCTCCTTGACAGAGCAGTATCTCCGATTGTAACCGATGAAAATGGATATCTGATTCTGCCAAACTCCGCATCCTTTGAAGACGCGGTAAAGGATATTTCCTTTTCTCCTGCCTCAGAAATCAAAGAGGGTAATAATGTTATTGGAGAAATTTCTTATACCTATATGGGTAAGTATGTCGGTGGGGCGAATATTTTGCTTAATAATGTCGATAAGCTTACCTTAGAAACAAAAAAGCTTGAGATTGATAATCCTGCCGGAGATACTGGCGACGCTTCCGGAGCAAAACCTGCCGGACGCCTGTATCCCATTGTCCTTGGAATTATTGCAGGAATCTTCGTACTTCTCATTGGCTTATATTATATTTTTGTTGAAAGACCCCGGCTGAAAAGAAGAAAAGCCTACTATAAGAAGAGAGCTAATCGTAGAATGCACCAGAGCGATGAATTTCTGGATTTATAGATTTTATTTCCCATAGGTATCAAAGAGCGAAGAGATTTCTTCCGTTGTCAGATTTTTATTCGGATCATCATAGATCGGTTGGATTTCCGCTTCCTCTTCGATCCAGTTAGGATCCTCTGCCTCAGTCTTTGGAAGTTTGTTTTCACTGAAGCTTCCCCTGTCTGAGGCATTTCTATTATTAATTTCAGATAGAAATTTGCATAGTCTTTCCTGCTCCTGCTCTAATTTCGTACTTTCCTCTTGAAAGACATCCATCAGCTGCTGGGTATTTTCCTTACTATAATTCAAGTTCAAATTCAAAGCATTTTTCTGCCCTTCCATCGACTTTCGCTGAAGCTTTACTATCTCTTCTATCGTTTTTCCATGCTCCTTTTGTAAAGCAGACAGATGATCAAGAATCCCCTTTATCTCTTCCTGAAGAAATTTTTCATTCTTCTTTGTCGCTGAATACGTCGCTTTCTGCAGATCACACAATAAGGAAAGATCCTTCTTGATCGCTTCTAATTCTTCCTGATGCATCTTCTCAACATCATTTTTCATATTATGAAAGCTTTCGTTCCATCGGATCCGTAAAGAATCAAAGAACAAATATCCGATTATTATAACAACAACGCCGATCCCAATAACTGTAAACAGATCCCCATCCAATATATAAATGCAATAAACCTCCAGAATAAATGCAGTTAGCAAACATAAACCAAAGAATACCGTATTTAATTTTTTTGACATAACTAGCAGCTCCTCTTTCGTAATTAATTTTAAAGGATTTGAGGTCAAAGCCCTTCTACAAATCATCTTCTTTAATTTGCACCAATCAAGGAAAAACTTAAGTAATAGGAAAACTGTTCTAATGCGCAACTGTTTGAAGTCGTTGGTTCTTAGATCATGTACTTTGTGGTCTTATGTACCACTACGTACTTCAATCCAAATATTGCTTTTTCGCAATACTTTGGGGACACGTGCTGCGAATAAAATAGGGGTTCCCTATTACTTCTCAATGCAGAAATTGTGCAAATTAAAGAAGTTGATTTTACACATAGACTTTTAAACTCAAATCTTCTAGGCAATTGTGAAATTCTTTTGTTTGATTCATGAACACAAATTTCGCAATATCTGAATTTAGGTATAATAAACAGCATTATAATATATATCGACCATTTCGAAAGACAGTTTAACTATTTGTGAAAATAGCTGCCTGTATTGCCATGATTAATGTCTTTTGGAATACGCACTGTAAATTTAGAACCCACATTTAACGTACTCTCTAAACGGATCGTTCCGTTATAATAATTAACAACATGCTTTACAATGGAGAGCCCTAATCCGGTGCCGCCCATTTTCTTACTGCGGCCTTTATCAACACGGTAGAACCGCTCAAATACCCGCTGTTTTGATTCTTCCGGAATTCCCACCCCGGTATCCTCCACAATTATTATGATCTCATCCGCTTCTGTTGTTACCGTGACGGATACTTTTCCGCCCGGCTTGTTATACTTAATTGCATTGTTAATCAGGTTCGTAAATAATTCCTTTAGCTGCTGGGTATTTGCCGTCATTACGATCGGTCGGCAGTTCATCTCGATTATCACGTCGCATTGCTTTGCAAGCGGCTCTAAGGAAGTGCACACCTCACTTACCAGAGGGCACACCCGGACCTTCGTCAGAACCACCTCTGCCTCTTTCGTTTCCAAACGGGAAATCATCAGAATATCATTGATGAGATTCGCCATATTTTGCGTCTCTTTCTTAATTCTTGCAAGGAACTCATTCTTCTGTCCCTCATCCGTAACCAATCCATTTTCCAGTAATTCGATGTAGCCGCGAACGGAGGTGATCGGTGTCTTTAACTCATGGGAGGCATTCGAGAAAAACTCCTGGCGTACCATCTTTTCAAATTCGATCTGCTTCATGGATTCCTTTACTGCATTTGACATTTCCATAATGGTATCCGCAATCATATTCATTTCCTCATACTGATACTTTTTAAAGTGAAATTCCGGATTCTGATCCTTTAGCTTCCGCAATTCCTCCGTTATCTCCATCAGAGGCTTCGTCATCGATCTTGCAAATTGATTCGCCAGAAGAATCGATATCCCCAAGGTCGTTCCTATACTGAATAAGATCGCCGGAAGCAGCATTCCGGTATATTGCAAAAGCCCGGAAAACGGCACCGCAATTCGAAGAATATAATCCCCATTTCCCGACAGGCAGGAAACATAGAGCATGGACATACGCAGTGTATCCGATTTTCTCTTGGCAAACCCCTGCCCCGCTTCGAGTGCCTCTTTTATCTCCTCCCGGTCACTATGGTTCTCCACCCTTGTATAATCGGTAAGATTACTGTCCGCAAGTACATTTCCTTTAAAATCAAGGATGGTAAATCTTGTGGATTCGTCATTTTCAATCGCCTTTAAGGAATCAACCTGTTCCTTTAGATTTTCCTGATAATTGATACTAAAGTCCGCCATTCTAAGGGTATAAAGAAGGTTATTTGTTGTTTTATCCAGCATGATATCACTGATCGCCATGCTAAAGATACTGCCGCTGAGAAGAATCACAAGTGATAGTATGATAATAAATTTTTTAAAAATAATCCGTTTCATTTTTAACCTCCTATACGGCAAAAAAGCAGAAGAATCGTGATCTGTTATTCTTCTGCTTTCACGAAGCGGTAACCGACACTGCGGATGGTCTTAATACAATCGGTACCGATCTTACCCAGCTTCTGTCTCAGGGTCCGGATATGAATGTCCAGGGTTCTGGATTCTCCGTCATATTCATACCCCCAGATTTGATTTAGCAATTCATCTCTGGAGACTACTCTGGAGCTGTTTTCAATTAAATACATCAATAGCTCATATTCTTTAAAGGTAAGCTCTACCAGCTCACCCTCATTCTTCACTTCCCTTGTCTTAGGATTGATTACCAGAGTCTTTACTTGAATGATATCATTCGAGCTGGTCTTATTCGACCGGCGAAGCAAAGAACGGATTCTTGCCGCCCGCTCCAATACACCAAAGGGCTTTGTAATATAATCATCCGCTCCGGCATCCAGCCCCACTACCTTATCCAGTTCCTTATCCTTTGCCGTAAGACAGATGATCGGTATACTTTTCAGCTTTGGATCCTCACGGAGGATACGGATCGCAGATAACCCATCCATTCCGGGTAACATGATATCAAATACTGCCATATCCGGCATCTTCACATTCATATCTTTTAAGGCAGGCTCTGCCGCCTCATATGCCATAATCTGATAACCGAAGCCCTCCAGCGCTACTTTAAGTAGTTCCCGGATACTCTCATCATCCTCAATTACATAGATTCTTTCCATTCCATTTCCTCCCGTTTTATGAAATCCATCGGGCAGCATTAACGATACATAATCTTGCCTTTGCTTTTCTTTGGCGGACAAGGATTACAACTACCATCTAACGATATTGTACTTGATGTTTTTCATATATACACTCTATAAAATTCTTATATTATTTACCGAACCGGTTTCGTGAAACTCCGTCCATTCACAAATATTTACCGCATGATCTCCAATACGTTCAAAATATTTTGCTATCATCAGAATATCCACACATTGGTCCACATGTTCGGAGGAGTCCCGCAGGATCGACGCTACCTCATCCTTTACTTTATCAAACAGCTCATCTACGACATCATCCCGCTTCATAACCTCTCTTGCCTCGTCTACATCAACTTTTGTGAAAGCATTTACTGAATCATGAACCATACTCTTTGTAACTTTCGCCATTTGCGGAATATGCTTTGCCAAATTATAGATCTGTTCTCTTTTCTCTCTCAAAATCAATTCTGCAATATCTGCCGCATGATCCCCGATTCTCTCCATATCGGTAACAACCTTAAGAGCGGTTGTCACGATTCTTAAATCTCTTGCTACGGGCTGTTGTTTTAAAATAAGGGATAGACATCTTGCTTCAATCGTCTTTTCGATGTCATTAATATTCCGATCCCCCTGAACAATTTCTTTCGCTAGGATTTCATCCTGCGTCTCAAATGCATGCATACATTTCTCAATGGCATCCTCGATCAGATGTCCCATCTCAGTTAAATTATCTCTTAATAATTGCAGTTCATTTTCAAAGCTTAATCTGGCAGTCATAGGAAACCTCCTTTAAATTCTATTATAATTTAGCTTTATCGTGGTGTCAAATAGTGGAACCAATTGAATCTATCCGGTATCAAATCGTAGAATCAACCGAATCTTCCGGTGATATAATCCTCTGTCCGCTTATCCGCCGGCCGGGTAAACAAAGTATCGGTCGCAGCAAATTCAGCCACCTCTCCTACCAGGAAAAATGCTGTATAATCCGAGATACGGGCAGCCTGCTGCATATTATGGGTTACAATTGCTACGGTATACTTTTCCTTTAGCTCGGACATTAAATCCTCAATTTTTAAGGTGGAAATGGGGTCTAAGGCTGAGGTCGGCTCATCCATTAAAATGACCTCCGGTTCTACTGCCAGCGCTCTTGCAATACAAAGCCTTTGTTGCTGTCCACCGGACAGACCCAATGCGGATTTCTTTAAGCGGTCCTTTACTTCGTCAAACAATGCGGCACCGCGTAAGCTTTCCTCAACAATCTGATCAAGCTTTGCCTTTGACTTGATCCCGTGGATTCTCGGGCCGTAAGCAACATTATCATAGATTGACATCGGAAACGGGTTTGGCTGCTGAAAGACCATCCCAATCTTCTTCCGCAGTAAAGTCGTGTCCACTCTGGGATCATAGATATTCTCCCCATCCAGTGTTATTAGACCTTCAATTTTAACACCGTCAACCAAGTCATTCATTCGATTTAACGTCTTTAAGAAAGTAGATTTCCCGCATCCGGAAGGCCCGATAAATGCGGTTATCGATTTCTCTTTAATATTCATATTGATATCCTTTAAAGCATGGTTCGTTCCGTAATGCAGATTCAAACCCTCTGTAATGATCTTATCCTTTAACATAAAAACCTCCCCAAGTAAGAAGCATTATTAACCTTTTATATTATTTGTTATGGATTGCTTCTCCTGTATTCCATTCTTTGTTCCTGTTTCTCATTTCCCTATTTGTTCACATCCAATTTATGCGCCAAATACTTTGTCAACCGGTTTATGCCAAAGACAAGAACCAGCAATACAAATGCAATACCGAAGGCTGCTTCATATTCTCCCTTTTCCATACTTAGATATAGCTGAATGGTTAGGGTTCCGCCCGGCTGCAAAATCTTTTGAAATAAGCCTTCTCCATATTTACCAAGCTTCGGTAAGAAATAACCGCTTCCCGCGGTAAATAATAGTGCCGCTGATTCTCCGACGATACGGCCGATGGACAGTATAATTCCGGTGATAATGCCGGGCATTGCCGAGGGAAGCAGAATCGTCCGTATCATATACCATTTTGTTGCACCGATCCCCAAGGCTCCGCTTCGATAGGTTTCTGGAACGGATTTTAAAGCCTCCTGTGTATTTCTTGTAATCAGCGGCAACACCATGATAGCAAGCGTAAGAGCTCCTGTTAATATGGAATATCCAAGCTTTAAGGTCTGACCAAAGAACACATATCCAAACAGTCCAAAAATAATTGACGGGATCCCGGATAAGGTCTCCGTTGTAAATTCAATTAGACTTACCAACTTTCCAGGCTTTGCGTACTCATTTAGATAGATCGCGGCACCAACGCCAAAGGGTACCGAAATAATTAATGTAATGAGAATCATATATACTGTATTTACAATATTTCCTGCGATACCGAAGGTTCCTTTTATTGCACTCGGAACCGTTACAAGAAAACTCCAACGAATCGAGGACAAGCCATGATATGCAACATAGGTAACAATACCTGCAAGAAGAAGAATGGAGATCGATGCACATACATATATAATTCCATGTATAAAACCATCCAAAGGTCTTAGACGTTTATCATAAATACTATGAACGGACTGCATCCTTATTTCCTCCCTTCATTACCTTATTCAAAATCAAGTTGATTATTATAATAAAAGCAAATAATACTAATCCAATGGTGAAAAGAACCTTCCTATGGGTACCTACCGCATAAGACATCTCGGAAACCACGGCAGTTGTTAAAAACCGAACCGAGTTAAAAGGAAGCGGAAAATTTACTCCGTTTCCTGCGACAAGACTGATTGCCATTGCTTCTCCAATCGCACGGCCTACTCCAAGTACAATTGCCGTAACAATACCTGGCTTTGCAGCCGGTATCAGAACCTTGAATATGGTTTGAATATGCGTTGCACCAAGTGCTAAGGAAGCTTGCTTATAATATGCAGGAACCGCCTTTAAAGAAGTTTCGCTAATATTAATCACGGTTGGCAGTATCATAATAGCCAGAACCAAAACTGCGGATATTAAGTTAGAGCCTCCCGTAAACCGATGTGTGGGATCTCCTTTAAACAGTGCCATTTCTATTTTATAGACGACCGGATTAAGAACCAGAATTCCCAGCAGTCCATACATTACGGATGGAATACCTGCCAGCAATTCAACGGCAGGCTTTACGATTCCTGCCAGACGTTTCGGAGCCGTTTCCGCTAAGAATACAGCGGTCATAAGACCGATGGGAACCCCAATTAAAATAGCTAAAAAGGTACCGACGATCGATGTTAAAATGATATATAGGATACCAAAGCGGGGCTCAGCAGCGGTTGGTTTCCATACGATATCAAATAATATTTCTTTTAATCCAACCTCAAAGATTGCAGGTGCGCCGCTGGTAATCATGTAGATCGTGATGGAAAATACCGCTAGAACGGCAAAAAATGCACAGATAATGAATATTACACCTGCGGCTTTCTCCACTGTATTTTTAGTTTTATAGCTTCCAATAATAGAGAAACTCTTATCCTTCATAAAAACTCCTTATTATTTAAATTATTGTAACTTAATGAATTATTCCGCAGGGATCAGCCCTACGCTTTCAATCAAAGTCTTTCCTTCTTCGGAGCTGATATATTCAAAGAAAGCCTGCACTAATTCACTTTGCTTAGATATCTCCCCTTTAGTTGCCATTACAAACGGACGGCTTAGGAAGTAATTACCGGCTTTAATATCCTCCGGGGTTGCTTCCACACCTTCTAATTGAACCGCAGTTACACTGCCATCCAATACATCAAGGGATACATAGCCGATTGCCCCAACTGTTGATGCAACCTTTGCCATAACTCCACCGGTACTGTTAATCTCATTTGCATAGACTGCCGTGTCTTCAATTGCAAGAATTTCTTCAAATGCACCTCTCGTGCCAGATCCGGACTCTCTGCCAACAACTACGATCGGCTGATCAGCACCGCCTACCTCGCTCCAATTAGTAACCTCACCTTTATAGATTTTGATTACCTGATCTTTTGTTAAATCTGTTATGGCATTCTTCTTATCAACGATTACAGCGATCCCGTCAATCGCAACAATATTCTCCACTGCCCCGGCTTCTTTCTCTGTGTCCTTTAGATTTCTTGAAGCATTACCGATATCTACCGTACCAGCAATAACTGCTTCAATACCGGCACTGGATCCTATAAATTCCGGGGATATGGTTACTCGGGGATATTTTGCCATGAAATCTTCCGCTACCACATTTGCTAACTTTTCCATGGAAGTGGAACCGGACATAGTGATTGCTCCACTTAGATTCTTCGCAGAATCTTCTGTTTCTACCTTATCTGAGATATCGTCTGTTTTGGCATCCGTGTTTTGATTGGTATCCTTTTTTTCACCATTATCGGAGGAGCAGGCGCTTATCACTCCGGCAAACAGTGTACATATCAATAATAATGTTACAAGTCCTTTTATTCTCTTCATAAATATTCTCCTTTTTCTTTCTCCTCTTTTTTCTTGGTTACGATATCAATTTACCATTATTATTTTTCATGAGATATCATAAAATCGTTCAATTTTTGTAAAGTTTGTGTAAATCAGCCGCCTAAGATTTCAATTAAGATTATTGTTTATTTCTCGGTTCATTCTATACAATTTCCAATCAAGTCAATTATTATAAATGGTTTGCTTTATATTTAATTTGTCGGTGTAATCTACTCTAGGATGAAATGAATTCGGGTCATAAATGATGGGAATACTTTGTTTTTAGAATCAAAAAATGTTGAACCAATAGCCTTCAGCTTAGGAATATGTAATTACTATTCGTACAATATTTACTATCGTGAACTGACAATAACATTAAACTCTGAAAATACGTAACAGAAAAAAGTTTCTTGCTATAAATGTTCCTTTTCAAGTAGAATACCCAAATCTCAGAAATATTAGAAACGGGGACATATCTGGATCAGAAGCCATACAAAAGTAATCATCATCCATTTACAGTATGACTAACCGAGACCGTATTTTATAAAATTTTTTTTAAAAACTTTTTAAAACTAACTATAGCCTTGAAGGTAACAAGTATAAGACGTATAATGTATGTAAAAAGTTATAATAATATATTGTATCTTAAGAAAGTAGGTGTGATATGGGGACAACAGCACAAGGAGCACCCACAAAAGATTTTTTTGTTGAAATGCTCACACGAGATATTGAATTAAGCGACGCTATCTTAGATTTATTAGATAATTGCCTTGATGGAGTCGTTCGTCAAAAAGGCGCACATAATAAACATAATTCTTCAGATTATTATAGTGGTTATTACTCTTTGATTACAATTAAAAAAGGCTCTTTTATTATTGAAGATAATTGTGGTGGTATTCCTCGTGAAGTGGCTGAAAAATATGCCTTTCGTATGGGGCGTTCATCTGAGAAATCTGATGATGAACTTCCTACTGTAGGTATATATGGCATAGGAATGAAAAGAGCTATTTTTAAAATAGGAAAATCGGCCAAAGTATTTACTCGGAATGATGGCAATCTCTACCAAGTTACAATACCTCTTGATTGGGCTAATTCAGATGATAAATGGGACTTCCCTATTGATGATCTTGCATTTCCTGATGTGCTTTCCTGCGGTGGCACAAAAATTGAAATCTCCCACATTAATTCTAGGATAGCAGATTTATGGGGATCAAAAGATAAAATTGATGAATTTTCAGAAAGACTAATAAAATCTATTCAGCAAAGTTATAGTTTTATTATTCAAAAAGGATTTAAAATACTTATAAACGAACGCGAAGTAATGCCTTTACCAATAAAAATATTAATGGATAAAAAAATAAACGGAGTTGGTATAAAACCGTTTGTCTATAAACAAACTTTTGATGATGTTTCTGTAAGTTTAGTTGTTGGCTTTTACGCTCCGCCCCCTTCGCCAGAAGATATTGATGATGAAAATAATTTAAAACGTTCTTCTTCTGATGCTGGTTGGACAGTTGTTTGTAATGATCGTGTAGTTTTATATAATGATAAAAGTCATACAACTGGCTGGGGTGAAGCTGGCGTTCCTCAATACCATACTCAGTTTGTTGGTATTCGAGGAATAGTGATTTTTGAAAGCAATAATCCCAAAAATCTACCAATGACAACTACTAAACGAGGAGTTGATACATCTTCAAAGATTTATTCTGCTGTAAAAGATAGAATGCGTCAAGGCCTTAAGATGTTTACTGATTATACCAATAGGTGGAAAGGGCAAAATGAACAAGAACGAAAATTCTCAACGATGGCAAAAAGTGTTCCTGTAGAAACACTCATCGCTACTCCATTAGAACCCCCATCTGAGAGTCCTATAAAGCTACGAAAAAATCACGGCGGTTTTGTATTTAACCCTGAATTACCAAAACCACCTAATGATAAGCCATATAAAATGATTAGGTATAGTAAAAACAATGAGGAAATTCTAGATTTAGTAGAATATTTCTATAAAGACCGTGATCACTCTATTACCCCTTCGCAAATTGGTGAAAAATGTTTTGATATTATTTTAGAAAAAGCTCATAAAACAAAGGATGAATGACATGGCAAACCAACCTTTTTATCATCTTAGACCCAATAAAAGTATTGATCGTAGTTTGTTTGTTCAAACATTAATAGGACTTTCTCAATTATTTCCTATTACAGACTACCAATATACAGGGTTCGGATCATATTTATTTGATGATTTTAAATTATTACATGAAACTTTAAATATTTCTGAGATGATTTCATTAGAAAAAGATTCTGTTGAATATGAACGTGCAAAGTTTAATATTCCATATAATTGCATAGATGTTAAAAACATAGGAAGTACAGAATACTTATCAGAATTATTTATAGAAGATAATTCGCATAATATATTTTGGTTAGATTTTGTAAATCCCTCAGAATTAGGAATGCAACTTGCAGATTATGCAACCTTATTAAATATATTAAACCCTGGTGATATTATTAGAATAACATTAAACGCCAATCCCGGATCATTAGGAAAAAAATCAGAAAACCCTGATGATTTACAAAAAGTAAGACTTAAAACATTACAAAACAGAGTTCCTGATATTTATTTTCCTATATCGATTACACCTGAAAATATGACTACAGCTAAATACCCATTAGTATTATTAAAAATATTAAAGAATATAACTATGCAATGTTTAATCGATGAACCACCATATAGCTCTAATTTTATGTTGCCGTTGTTTTCAAGCGTCTATGCAGACGGACAACAAATGCTTACGTTTACAGGTATTATTTTAGACTCTCACCAAAAAGAATCAGAAATCGAACATATGCTAATGGGCTATCCGCATAATACATTTATGTGGGACAAGCCTTGCTACATAGAAATTCCGGCGCTATCAGTTAGAGAAATCACGGAATTAAACAAGTTACTGCCAGCTACTGGAGTCCGACAACAAATTATAAACAAATTCCCCTTCATATTTTCAGAAAAGGCTGAACATGCTGTTGATAGTTACATATCTTATTATAAGTTTTATCCCAATTACCATCAGGTAAGTTTTTGATAAATTGCACTTAATACCCGTTCCGCAACTATTGGGGATACACTATTGCCTAGTTGCCTGAAACCATGCCAAATAGTTTCAGGCAATTTATACCAATCCGGAAAGCCTTGTAATCTAGCTGCTTCTCGTGGTGTAATGACACGTGCATATTTAAAATGTATAGGACGAACAGCTTGAAAACTCCCTTTCTCTGGTCCAGTACCTGCTCGTAAGGTAGGACAAAATTTATCAGGATTAAGCCTTGTGGATTTTGAAATTTTATCTTGCTGACCATATTCTAATTTTGCATATCTACGTTTTACTTCCTGTGAATGCTTTGTTGTAAAACACCCATTGACTATATGTTTACGGCTATATAAGTCAATATACTCTGGATCTCCAACATCCTTTGGACATAATCCGACTACATGCTGATAGAAGAACTCTGTTTGAATATGATGAGCATTTTCAATATAATATGGTTTCTCTAACTTTTTTTCCCCTGAGCATTTAGTGCTATAATGAATATTAGCAGGAAGGCCTTCCAATGCTACACGGACATTTGTTCTTTGATCCAACGGAACTTTCATACGTTCAATATCTTCTGTTGTAAAAGCTTCAATTCTCTCATCATTACGATAACCAATAAAAAATATACGTGTTCGCGTTGTTGGAGCACCGTATTCGCTTGCATTTACACTTATTGGTGGTAAAACATTATAATTTTCAATATGACTAAATGCTTTTCTTCGTATTAAAGCATATTTATCATTCATTATACCTGGAACATTTTCAGCAACAAAAAAAACCGGTTGCAATTCATTAATAAGCTCAAAAAATTTAATAAATAAAAGGTTTCGCTTATCGTCAACATTACCATGTCCTATACTACTAAATCCTTGACAAGGAGGGCCTCCTATAATACCTATCAACTGGTTATTATTAATTCCTGAGAAAGATAACAGATCATTTCCTTGTAAAGTCATTATATCTTTTTGTATATGTTTAGTATGAGGAAAATTAGTTATATGTGAGTTGATCGCATGCGAGTCCAACTCTATAGCTGCTGCTACATTAAAACCGGCACGAGAAGCTCCTAAGCTTAGTCCTCCTGCTCCAGCAAAAAGATCTATAATATTGGGCACCAACTTTCCTCCTCTCTAATAATCATAAAATCGCATTTTAATTTTATATCATTTTCAAGTAAAATGCAATTTATTTATATAAGCTCTGAAAGGTAAACTTCTTTAAATATGCTTGATTTCATAGAAAACAGTTATTGTGGATATCTTTCAACTGTTTCATGAATTTTAAGGTTAGTTATCCACATCGCATGGTCAGACTCTTCTTGCCCTCTCTTTTTCTGTGAATTTCTATTCATTTTTGAAATTTACTCTTTTCAGTAACCACTTCCTTTGTTATACTATCACTATCAAGGAATGCTTAGCGATGTGCGTTTCTTTGTGCCTAATATATCTTCCTTTGTTAGTTGCCGTCCAAAGCTGGCTAACAAATCGGAGGATATATTTTTTATTGTCTTATTTAATTCTTTTATTATTGGGATTGCCTTCTCATACAACTGCAGTATGATGTCTGCTATCTGAACTA
>SVEA01000102.1 GCA_015057615.1 Lachnospiraceae bacterium
GATATCCGATAAGGAGTATTTGCATTCGTTGGTACTTTGGCTCCGTATTTTGGAGCCTTATGTACCGCTACGTAATGAATCTTAAGCGAAAGCGTCTCCGATTCGGATACATTTGACGAAATCATAACATGGTATACATGGTAGGTGAGAACAGTAACTGAAAATTATAATTATTGTATTAAGACATATTGACTTATTAAATTACGTAAGGTAAGATATAGTACAATGAAAAAAAGTGAAAAATAATGAAATTATATGATATACTATGATTTTTTATAATAACATCAGCTTAGACCGTATGCATCCAAGAATTCCATGATGCGCAAGAACTGCCAGGCTAAATTCCATGTTACGTAAAAGGGCGCGCAGAAACGAGGTTAAGGTTGAAAGAATTTTATCCTTTCAACCTTTGAAAGGAGTATGGTTATAAATATGAATACAATACATAGTTTACCAATAATTCATACTACCGATTATATTGTATTAGGGGGAGGATTAAAAGAACTGGCAGCGTGTATTCACCTAGCCAGATGCCATAAGAAGGTTCTGCTGTTAACGAAAGAAACATTTTTACTGGAAGATATCTGCGATAGGGCATGGAGCGTTCCGATTCATCCGGACCGTATTAAGAAAAAAGCGGAGGAAGTCTGTTACCGCTATGGTATAGAAATTCTATATCAAGTGACACCTTTGGATATAGTCAGATATGAAAATTATTCTTATTTACGAATTGGTAGCAAAGCGGGAATTTGTGGTATTAAATGCAGTGACATTATCGATGGCTATTCCAATCGAACAAGCATAAACAACAATTGCTTCTACATGCATATCCTAGATGGTGCAAAGATCTGTCAAAAGAAATTAATTCAGGATCCGAAGTTAAGAACCGAATACGAGATTTCTCTTGTTCCCGGAGCTTATGAGGAGCATCACAGCTTATTAGAAATCAGAATAAACGGCAATAGGAATGATAAATCACTGGTATTATGGAAAGAACATTGCTTAGAAATTTTTCGTTGGCTAAAACAAAATAGAGCCGGATTTGAAAATGCAAAACCGGGTCGCTTTGCCGGAACGATGTATTCGTCTGATTATAATTACAAAAGAGAATATAAAAAAGGAATTGAAATGGCAAAATTACCGGAAGGTAATCATAGTAAACCGATAGCCTATTATCCGAGCAAAAAAGAGGTAATCTCTATCGAAGAAGAGCCGGTTGCCTATAATGCAGAGCTAAATCTGCGCGGGTATGATTTGATTGCTGCGCCCGATCTATCCATTCGTTCCCTAAAGCATTATGATGTTGTGGTTGTGGGCGGCGGAACAGCAGGAGCTATGGCTGCATTGCATGCGGCAAGGAATGGTTTGAAAACGATACTGCTGGAAATGAACCATGAATTGGGCGGTACGTCTACGGTAGGCGGAGTGAGTACCTATTGGTTTGGGAATCGATACCGGGATGTTGAGGAGATTGATCAAAGGCTGGATGAAATCTATCAATACTATTCCATAGAAAGGAAAACCGGTATCTGGAGTAAATATGATGATTGGAATCCCGGCATGAAAAGTATGCTTTTGGAAAAACTATGTTTGAATGCAGGGGTTACGATCGAATACGATGCAATATCCTGTGCAGTTTTACGTAAGAAAAAGTACGGCAGGGTAACGGGAGTCATAGCTGCCACAGAGGAGGGGCTTTGCTGCTATAAAGGTAGTTATATCGTAGATGCTACAGGAGATGGGGATATCGCTTCCTTTGCCGGAGCAAAATCTTTCTATGGTTCCGAACGGGATTATGCGACTTATTGGGCTTCCTTAGCACAGTATCCTTCACCAGCAAATTATAAGAATAATTTTTCGTCAAGCTTAATTGTTTCGGATCCTTTCGATTATACCAGGTTTATTCGTATAGCTAGGTTAAGAGGTAATACGATGTATGATCATGGAACCTATGTTAGTCCAAGGGAGTCAAGGCATATCCAAGGGAAACAAGTAATTAATCTTAAAGATATCGTTACCTATCGTACGTATGAAGATGGAATTTATACCTGCTTTAGTAATTATGATCCCAAAGGGAAAGTAAATGCTGATCTAGTCTATGCAGGCGTACTACCGCCGCAGATAGGGATACAAATTCCTCTTAGAGCATTACTGCCTGTTGGGGAAAACGGTGAAATTATGGGCGGAATAGTAATAGCAGGAAAAGCAATTTCCTGTACGCATAATGCATTTCCCAGTATTCGAATGCAACCGGATCTTATGCATCAGGGAACGGTTATCGGGATACTATTATCAGAAGCAATTAAGAATAGGAAAGACCCCCTTGCACTTAATATGGGAAATCTTCGTAGGTTAATAATTGAAACTACCGGGGATCTGCTTACTTTACCAAACCACTCTATGAGCCTAAAAGAAGCCGTTTGGTGCGCTTCCTATCATGACAGAACGCAATGGGTTGACCTAGAGTTTACAAAAAAGGTAACGACACCGGAAAGGTCCTTGCAGATTATGACTGCGGATTCGGAAAAAATTGTACCTTTACTGAGAAAGAGATTTGCAGATTGCCTTAATAAAGAGGAGACGCTTAACGTAAGAAGGCTTGCAAAATATTTGCTATGGCATGGGGATGCTTTGGGTGTTAAAATAATGATACAATCTATTCTTCATGAACTGAAAAGTACAAAAGGGCTTCCGGAACGAAAAGGATGTACAACCTGTACCCAATTATTGCCGGACCACGGAGTAATGCCAGAAATGGTTTATGAGTTAAATTTGCTTGCATGGTCTTCGAATCAGGAAATAATGGAACCGTTTGCTTTGATCTTGGATAGATTGAAAAATGGGGCGCGGGACTACGTGGATATTAGAAAAGGAATTTACCATTACATAGAAGCTTTTCCTTATGTCGCTGAACGAACCGGTAATAAAGAATTTATTTCCATGTTGATTACACTGAGCAAATTTGAAGAATTTGAGGAAGTATTACAGAATTATACTTGTCATTCTTTACTAACAGAAAGGTTACAATATCTTTTATTGTCAATTTATCGAGCAATGGCCAGGTGCGCAGCAGCAGAAGGATACCAAGGTCTGATACAAATGTTATCCATCGATTCCCTGCCGGTTTCTGCATCTGCCTGTAAAGAACTGATCACCTTAACAGGAGAAAATTATGGTTTATGTACACAGCATTGGATGCAGTGGTTGAAGAACAATAGTTGCTGCCTGCTCCCTAAATTAATAAAGGAAAAGATTTGGTAGCATTTATCATAATAATTATTAAAGGAGGAATCAGATTTGATTTTCAAGAACGCAGATGTATTCTACAATAAGGGTTTTCAAAGGTTGGATGTAAAAGTAAAAGGAGATGTTATTACAGAGATAGGTGATAATCTTGAAGGGGATGAAACCGTTGATTTAAACGGAAAGATGCTTTTACCGGGATTTATTGATTTGCATTCCCACGGACGGGAAGGCATTGATTTTTCAACAGCGGCTCCGGATGAAATGGCAAAACTGCGTTTGTCTTATGCAGAAATCGGAGTTACTTCCATTTTGGCAACCTCAATGACAATGGAATATGAGACAACCGGAAATATCATGAGAAATATTCGTCAGGCAATTGAGGCAAATCATCCGGGAAGTCGTATTCTTGGAATAAACATGGAAGGTCCTTTCTTGGGAGCGGATCGAAAAGGCTGTCATGACGAGCATTATTTACTACCTCCGGATCAAAAAACCTTTGCGAATTGGGATGCCTTATCGGGTGGTCATGTAAGAATGGTAGATATTGATCCTAATTTACCCGGTTCCATGGAATTTATCAAAGAAAATAGTAAGTCAAAGGTGGTATCCATCGCTCATACCAGCGCCACCTATGAGACTGCAAGTGAGGCAGTAAAAGCAGGAGCTACGCATATTACTCATATATTTAATGCTATGAATGGCCTCCACCATAGGGATCCGGGAATTATTGGTATAGCATGTGATTATCCAGTAAATGCGGAAATGATATGTGATGGAATTCATATTCATCCCACAGTGATCCGAATGATGTTTAAATTGATAGGAGACCGTCTTATTATTGTGTCGGATTCCATGAGTGCGGCAGGTTTAGGAAACGGGGAATATGAATTGGGCGGTCTGAAAGTGTTTGTAAAGGATAGAAAAGCCACCCTATCCAATGGTACAATTGCCGGTTCAACAACAAATGTATTTGAAGAAGTTAAGAATGTAATTCGATTTGGTGTTACGAAGGAGAAAGCCATCCTAAGTGCAACATTAATTCCTGCCAAGGCTATTCATGCAGAGAAGGAAGTGGGAGATATTGCCGTTGGTAAAAAGGCCGATTTACTAATTGTAACACCGGATTTTACGCTGGAACAAGTATATATCGGCGGTAAAGTGTTCAGCAGATAAACAGAGCTATAACAGAGCTATCCCTCATAAAATCAGCTTCCTATACGCTTTGGGAATGCGGATGTCGTAGGGTTAATAAAAAACCATGAATTTATGGGAGGTTACATATGAATAGAATCTACTTAGACGGAAATGACTGGATGTTTAAAGAGTTTGTCGGATTGGATTGGGTATGGCGTAACTCAGAAAAACCGAATACAAAAGATGTTCGTTGGTGGTATAAGGCGACGGTACCGGGATCTGTTTTACATGATCTATGGCAGGCAGGAAAGGTACCGGATCCCCATTATGAGCTAAATTCTAAATTGGTGGAGTGGGTACCGGAAAGAACTTGGGTATACAAAAAAAGCTTTTCAGTTCCTGAGAAACTATCCGGCAAAAAAATAACCCTTTGCTTTGAGGGAATCGATTATTCTGCATCAATTTTCCTGAACGGCAAACCTATGGGAAAGCAGGAAGGAGAGTTTATACCCTGGGAAGTGGATGTAACGGATATGCTGTTGTATCATGAAGACAATCTTTTGTCCGTGGTAATTGATCCGGCTCCTTTTGAACAGCCCCAGGTTGGTAAGACCTCCTTAGTTAGAACGCATAAAACACGAATGAACTATTGGTGGGATTTTTGCCCGCGCATGATCCACCAAGGTATCTGGGATTCGGTTTACTTAAAGATAACAGGACAGGCAGTACTGCAGGAGGTATATTTAAGTGCCAAGTTAAATACGGATTATACCAATGCTGCTTTGACAGCTGAGGTGGAGGCAGAGGCGGAAGATGGCTGTGAAATAGTCATGAAGGTACAGGAGCAAACGGTTACAGGTAAAATCCATAGAAGGAAAGCAAAACTAATACTGGCTATGAATCATCCAAAGCTTTGGCAGCCAAATGGTTATGGAGAGCCTTACCAATATCATGTTACGTTTGTTTTAAAAGATAGAGCAGGAGAGCCTTCGGATAAAAAAGAATTGAAATACGGTATTCGAGAAATTACGTTTGAGAAAAATGAACGTTGCAATCCGAATGCTACACCATTTGTCCTTAAAGTAAATGGAAGAAAAATATACATCAATGGCTACAATTGGGTTCCCATCGATGCCATGTATGGCGTTGAACGCCCTGAAAAATTGAATCGACTCATAAAACTAGCCAAAAATGCGCATACCATAATGTTTCGTGTCTGGGGCGGCGGTCTGATTGAAAAGGATGCATTCTATGAAGCTTGTGCAGAGAATGGTATTTTAATCTGGCAAGAATTTATTCAGTCAAGTTCCGGAATTGATAATAAGCCTCCGGAAGATCCGAGTTTTATTCATAGGTTAGCAGCACAGGCGGAAATTATCGTTAAGCGGAAACGAAACCATACTGCATTAGCGATATGGTGTGGAGGGAATGAACTCTCGGACTGGGAAGGTAACCCGGTGGATAATTCGGACCTATTGATTCGTAAATTAAAGGAAGTAGTGGAACGCCTTGACCCGCAACGAAGATGGCTTCCGTCCTCTCCTTCCGGTGGAGTATTTAACAATTCGGTCAAAAATATTATGGAGCAACCGGATATGCTGTGGGATGTTCATGGTCCATGGGAACACCAAGGGCTGCAAAAACATTGTGAACTATATAATATGGGGACCTCTTTATTGCATAGTGAATTTGGTGTTGAAGGCATGACCAACAAAAATACGCTGGAGAAGACAATAGCAAAAGAACACTTGCTGCCGGCGAGCAAGGAGAATGAAATCTACTTTCACCGAGGTGCATGGTGGACGAATGAGCCATTAGTGCAAGAGATGTTCGGAGGACTAGATGCTATAGATCAAATCCGAACTGCCAGTCAGTATATGCAATATGAGGGATTAAAATATGCAATTGAAAGTAACCGCCGAAGAGCATATCAAAATAGCGGATCCTTCCCGTGGCAGTTTAATGAACCTTATCCAAATGCTTATTGCACCTCCAGTCTGGATTATTATGCAAATCCCAAACCGGTATATTATGGCGTTTTAAGCTGCTATAGCCCGGTACATGTATCTGCTTCGTTTGCTTCCCCTTCGGTTGCAGAAAAACAAAGATTTACCTCCGAGGTATTTCTTACAACTTCTCTTTTAACCGATGAAATTAATAAAATTGGTGAATTGAGTCTGCAATGTGAAATAGCCGGAATGGATGGAAAAATCCTCTTTTTAGATAGGCGAACCTGTACTTTGCCTGAAAATAGCACAAAATTAGTTGTAACAATCGATCAGGATCTTAAGGATATTACATCGGATTTATTTTTATTGCGTTTGAAGCTGTATCACCCAAATGGCGATACAAATGAATGTATTGCAGAAAATGAATATTTATTTACAAAAGAAAAAGATCTTGGTTCGGTATTTCATATGGCGGCTCCTGTACTTACTATTCGGCAGCAGAGCAATGGAGTAACGCTATGCAATGCGGGGAATAATGCAGCACTATTCCTGTTCTTGACAGACAAGGGTTCCCTGCCGCAAAATGATTTTCTTTATTTTGGTCATAATTATTTTTGTTTGCTTCCGGGAGAAGAACGGAACATTCCTATTACCGCAGACAGTGGAAGCATTACCGGTAAGACAATATCGATTGAGAATTTTGTTTCAAATAATGATATAACGCTTCGTTAGTTACCAAAGGCACAGAGAATTTTACAAGATATGGGGGTTCTATGGAGGAATATAGAAAGAATAATAATCTAATATGGAAAATTGAAGATATGGATCAACTAATGGATACTTTTCGTAATCCAATGCCGTCAAAAGATTTTAGGGTAAAGGAAAAAATAGTTGAGGGATGGCCTTCCTTTCATGCTTCGGAAGCAGATCCGGATGGAAAATACATGGGATATAATTATTCGATCTATTTTGAAATGGAGGATATAACGGATTCCTATCTGCATATTGCCTGTATTGCATCCACTCCCCGTATACCGGATCTGAAAATTATGGTGAATGGAGTTTGCGGAAATTATTATCCATACCCCGCCCCATCAAAGGATAAGGAAATCAAACCAAGTCATGCTCTGCATGCGGCGATCTATAATCGGGAGGATTCTTATATCTATCTTCCGGCTTCTTTTTTTCATAAAGGGATGAACAGTATGTCATTTATCGCAGTGGATAAAAAGCCGGTGAAGAAAATAAGGAATGAACAGGCCGTCCTTCGATTGGACCGAATGGCAGATGCCTGTGGCTTTCATTACGGAGCATTGGAGTTATATAAGGCAGACGGTAGTCATAAGCAGAACCAATGTGAGATATTTCCTAGTGTAATCTATGTCAAAGACAATAAGGATAGGCTTGTGGAAAAATGTTTTGCTCGATTTGATAATTTGAATATCAAAAGAGAAAGGGCGGAAGGCTTTATCGAGCTGACCTGGAATAATACCGCATTAACCATACCCTATTCTTTTGAAGTTCCTGCTTTTGGCCAGGTGAAATTACCATTTTTACTACCCGATGGGGAAGGCGCCGTTCACTATAAACTGGAGGGCGATCTTATGGGAAGCGGTGAATTGAAGCGTAAGCGAAAATGGAACGTCTATACAACGCCGCATGCACATACGGATATAGGCTATACGCACAGGCAATGGGAAGTGGCGGAAAGAATGTGCCGTAATATTGATACAGCACTTGATTTGTTCCATGGAGATTATGCGGATTCATTTTCTTACATAATTGATTCCACTTGGCACCTGGAGGAATATTTAAATTCACGAAGCAAGGAACAGAAAGAAAAATTAATTGCAGCGGTTCGGAAAGGAAGCCTTGGCATACCTTTTAACTATGCGGATTTATTAACTTGGCTGCCCTCCTTGGAAGCACTGATTCATAATGGAGATTATACGGCAAGTGTATTAGAACCCTATGGACTTATAGCAGACCGTGCAGATATTGTGGATGTTGCATCCGCAACCGGTTCCTATCCTGCGGTGCTTAAGGGGAGCGGGGTCAAATATTTACTCCATGCAGACAACCAGGATCGTGGTCCGTTCCGTTTTAACGGAGGATTGCATAGGCATAGTCCTTTCTGGTGGAAAGCACCGGATGGAAGTAAAATTTTAACCTGGCTTGCAAGAATGTATTGTGAGTTGAAAAAAGTTTGTGGATCGCCTGCTTCTAAGGAAGCAGCGGAAACCGGGCTTGAGATGTGGCTCATGGATTATGAAAGAGAAGATTATATTCCGGATGCGGTAATCTTATATGGGCAGGAAGCGGATAATACCGACATGGATACTCGTACAGCTGCTTTTTTGGCAGAATGGGGCAAAGATGTTGTCTATCCGAAGCTAATACCATCGAACGGAAGTTCTTTTTTTGAATATGTCGAACAGTTTTCCGACCGCTTTAAAGAGTATTCCGGTGATGAAGGTGCATACTGGGAAGACGGAGCAGCCTCCAGTGTTCTGGAAACATTTGCTGTAAGGCAAGCAGATGCGGGAATCCGTTGTGCTGAGATATTAGATTCCCTTGCTATGTTTTACGAGCCTCAGCTACGTTTCCCGTTTGAAAATTACCAGGAAGCATGGAAGCAGGTGCTGTTATATGAGGAGCATACTTGGGGTGCATTCCTATCCGGCAGTGATCCAGATTCCTTACTGCAAATGGATCAATGGGCAGTAAAGAGTCATATGGCTTCACAGGCGATTCAGTGGAAAAATCGTTTGCTAACGCAGGCGGCAACTCGAATTAGCTTAATGTGGAATAATGAATCGAGAGAAATCGTTGTTTATAATCCTTATAGTTTTCCTGTACAGGGGTATGTAACGGTCGAATTTGCCAAGGGAGAAACCATATATGATACCAAGGGAATAGAAGCAGGATGGGAAGAAATCAGTAGAACGAAGACACAGGTTGTAGCAAAACTATGGGTAGAGCCGATACAATCCTTTTCCTATCGTAGATATTTACTGCGAAAGGAAGCCTTTCATGACCTTAGCGGAAAGTATCAGGAATCCGCAGTACAAGGTACTGCTTCGATCGAAAATAGGTGGTATACGGTTTCCATTGATACGGAATCCGGAAGCATCACTTCC
This sequence comes from Lachnospiraceae bacterium, assembly GCA_015057615.1. Classification (GTDB taxonomy): domain Bacteria; phylum Bacillota; class Clostridia; order Lachnospirales; family Lachnospiraceae; genus Mobilitalea. The sequence continues at coordinate 9,470 of SVEA01000102.1, forward strand.
TTCTATGATAAAGAATTAAATCGTGAATTATGTTCCGGCACTTCCTTTGGCAAGGTTCTATATGCTCGCGGCGGGGAGGGAACTACCCTATTAGGAAACCGCCCGGGCTTAAGCCGTGAAGGAGCGGAAATGATCCCTTGCTTTTCACCGGTCAAGGCGGTAAGAAAAATATCCGCGGTAGGCAGCAGCATTATCCTCTCGGGTACTGCGGTATTGGGAAATATGGAAGTGGTTTATACGCTTCCGAATAACGAAAAAAATCTATGCCTGGAGTACCGCTATGAGAAAGACGAAACGGAGGAACTGGAAGCGGTATATGTTGATTTGCCATTTCATCTGTCAGAGTGTGCGGATGTACTTTCGGATAGTCAGATCGGATGGGTTGATTGGCAGAAAGATGTATTACCGGGAGCGTGCAGAGAATGGCTTCCGCTGCAAACATCCATATTAATACGGGATGACCAATGTGATGTTCAAATAGCTTCCCCGGATGCCTTTCTATTTACGGTAGGAACACCGGTGAAGGGCCAATGGATTAGTGACCTTGAGACGAGAGGAAATCATATCTATTCCTACGTACTAAATAATTATTGGCGCGTAAATTATAAAGGGAAACAAGGCGGTAAAATACGATTTCGATATTATATAACTTCGGATCGTTCTATTCCGTTTGAGCAGGCATATCGTTTCGGCTGGATCAGAAGGCAGGGCCTTATCGCTCAAAGGATGAGTTATCAGGAATTTCGAAAAGATGTTCCAAAAGTTTATCAGGATCCCAGGGGAGGCAGTTTATTAAAGGTTCATTCGAACCATATTGTAGTTTCCACAATCCGAGGATCAAAGGACGGAGAGGGGTTTATCATACGTCTTCAGGAAACCGGTGGATATTCCGGAGATATTGAGATATCTTTTGGCGAAAGAAAACTAGCGCAGTTATTGAAAACGGATCATCAAGAACGTCCAATTGAGAAAATTCACTTCATTCAGAATCATCTTGCTTCTTTCCATCTAAACCCCTGGGAAGTGGCAACCTATAAGATAATACTTAGGAAAGCTTAATCGTCAGCAGCAAAGATTGGATTATGCAAGAATGATATTTGTATATCCCTCCAAGTCCGGGATCGATTTATCCATAATAATCGTTGTATCTGTCAAAGAGGCAACTTTTATCATGGTTACAACATTATACTTTGATGAATCAATAAGAAAATAAGATTCAGAGGATTTATCCATAGCAATACGTTTTATGGTATATTCATTAATATCATGGTTGGTGATTCCGGACTTCTTACTGAATCCATTTGCTCCAAGAAAACATTTATTAAAAAATAAACCATTCAGTGCTGTTTCCGCTAAAGGTCCAATACAAGAATTCGTTGCTTGTTTTATATTACCTCCGATCATAATACATGGAATTTGGTGTGTAGCTAGCTGGTTAATATGATAAATTCCATTGGTTATCACAGTTACATTACGGTTAACTAGATAAGGAATCATCTGCAGAGTGGTACTGGATGGATCTAAAAAGATGACATCGTTATCTTGAATAAAGGAGCAAGCTTTTAATGCAATTTTGTTTTTTGCTTCCCTATTTAAATTAAGCTTTGCCGAGATACTTAGTTCAATTGATTTTTTGTTCAGCTGAACACCACCGCCATGTAATAATGTTATTTTACCATACTTTTCCAATTCTCTCAAATCTCTTCTTAAGGTTGAGAAAGATACTTCTAAATGTTCTGCTAAAAAGTCCATATAAAGGATATCATTTTCTGTTAATAAATTTATAATCGTTTGTTGCCGAACGGCTGGAATCATGTTAAAACCCCCTTGTATATTTCATTTACACATTTTAGTATATAATAATTTTTCATAATTGTAAACAAAAAATGATTATATGTGAACTTTAATGATAAAATGCGCCATTTTTTAGTAATACTTGTAGTTTTTTGTTAGATGCAGTATCGTCCAATCCGGTATATCACTGTAACATAAAATGTTATGGAGTATAAGAAATAGTTAGTATTGATTCAATTTGATAACTTACTTGGATGAACCGATTTATGCATTTGGTGTTTTTCACAAGGAACGAAAAAAAGCATATGGAAATGTATTAATAGATTATAAAACTATTGACTTGCCATCTGAAATATTGTATTATATAGCTATATGTGAAAAAAAGTGATACAAAGTGAATTAATATGAATATTTATGATGCATAGATGCAGAAGGGGGATGGAGCAGACAACAAATCATAGCACAAATTGCATCAGATAGGAGAAGAAAATTTAAAACTCATAGGGTTTAAAGGAGTGTTAAGATGAAAGAAAAAAATGACCAAAAAAGCAGTTTGATTTTAATGCCTAAGATAATAACTTTATTATCAATAATTACATTCGCCGTATTGATTATCCCTTATTTTAATCCGGTAAGATTTTTACCACAGCTTGGTGACTGGTCCTACCTATATTTCCTTGGTAACTCCATGCAGGTTGATAAACAATTTATAGCGGCTTTCCCGGGTATTCGAGAATTTTTTGCAAATAATGCAATTGCTGTTTTTTGCGGGTATTTCATAGGGATATTTACTGTAGCCCAGTTTATTTCGGGATTGTTCATAAGTTCTAAGAAAGCGAATAAAAGCGCTCGTGGTTTGATGCTGCTGATGATTTTTTCCGCTTTGAACTTTGCTGCTAACCTGATTCTTATTGCAGATATCTGTAGTGCCAATATAAATGTGGAAAAACTGGGTTATTCGCAATTAGGGATTCGGTATGAGATACCCATAGGCACCGTTGTTTTTATGATGCTGGCACTTACCCAATTCATACTAGGCAAGATTTACCGCAAAAAATTATTGATTGAAAAAGGTTTATACATAAAGATGACGCATTCGCAAAGAGTGGAAAATGCAAAGGGCTATGCATTTATCGCCCCCTATATTATTGGTTTTACCTGTTTTACCGCACTTCCGTTGATTTTTTCGTTTTTTAGTTCTTTTACCTATTATAATATTACAGCGGTTCAAAAATGGTATGGTATAAGAAACTTCACTAATCTTTTCACGAAAGATGAGTATTTCTGGAAGAGCTTATATAACACAGGCTGGTATGTGCTTATCAGTGTTCCTTTGGCTATCCTATTTGCAATGGCTCTGGCGCTTTTAATGAATATGAAGAGTATAAAGGGACTTCGCTACTTCCGTACGGTGTATTATCTTCCTTCGGTTCTGTCCGGTGTTGCAGTCTTTCTCTTGTGGCAATGGATTCTTGATCCGACGGCGGGGTTATTAAACAACGGACTTAGCATGCTGGGGATTCAAGGGCCGGCTTGGCTGTTTGATGCAAAATGGACGAAGCCTTCCTTAGTATTAATGAAATTATGGGGAGTTGGCGGTAATACAATCATTCTTCTTTCGGCACTGCAGTCAGTCCCTCAGGAATTGTATGATGCCGGCGCTGTCGACGGAGCAACAGGAATGAAAAAGTTTTTACATATTACGTTACCCATGATTTCTCCTACACTTTTCTTTGTTATAGTAACCGGCGTCAGCGGAGCTTTCCAAGTATTTGATTCTGCTTATATTATGGCAAACGGAACCGGCGGTCCGAATAATTCAATGCTATTTTATAATTTGTATCTGTTTAATACGGCAATGAAAGATCAGCAGATGGGATTGGCGAGCGCTATGGCCTGGATATTATTTGCTATCATTATGGTGATTACCGTTATTCAAATGATTGGCTCCAAAAAATGGGTTTATTATGAAGGAGGCAAGGATAAAAAATGATGGAAGAATCGAAAGTTAAGGTTGAGAATAAAATGAAAAAGAATGAGACAAAGAAGAGTAGAAATATAAAATTATCCGAATCAATTCATTTTCGACAAACAGTTACTGGGACAATAGGAACCATCGTCTTACTATTAGGATCCATCATAGTACTTTATCCTTTGGCTTGGATGCTCGCAACTGCACTGAAATCAGATGCTGAGGTAATGATTAATCCGTCATTAATACCTTGGAAATTCCATTGGGAAAACTTTGCGAAGGCATGGAATTCGGCACCTTTTGATATTTATCTAAGGAACACCTTGTTTCTTACGGTATGTAATTTGGTAGGGGTATTGTTATCAAATACTTTGGTTGCTTATGGATTCGCAAAGATGGAGTTTAAAGGGAAAGATGCGATTTTTATATGTGTACTCGGGACGATGATGATACCAGGAATGGTAACGATGATTCCCTCCTATGTATTGTTTTCAAAGATTGGATGGGTAGGCACCTATTTACCTTTAATCGTGCCGGCCTTTACCGGTAGTGCCTATAATATTTTCCTTTTAAGACAAGCCTTTATGGGTATTAATCAGGCTTATTCCGATGCTGCTAAGATTGAAGGAGCAGGGGAACTAAAGATATTATCCAAAATATATGTACCATTGGCACGCCCGGTATTAACAACAATTGCTGTATTCTCCTTTAATGGAACATGGAATGATTATTTTGGACCTATGCTCTATTTAAACGATGAAAAACTATATACCTTGCAGTTGGGGCTTCGGACGTTCCGAGGAACAGCGGGTGTGGAATGGCAAAAATTTATGGCAGCTTCGCTTATCGTGTTAATTCCTACGGTTATTCTTTACTTCTTTATGCAAAAGTATATTATTCAAAGCGTTGCAATCGGTGGGATAAAAGGGTAATAACGAACTTCTTTAAAGGACATTTTTACCATACAAGTGAAAAATGATGAAAAAAAGTGAAAAATAATGAAAATATATGTTGACAATATGACACATGAAGTATAAAATACACTTATAAAGATGAAAGAAAAGGTAAAGGAATTATACATATTTAACAACTTATGATTCCGCTATCATTTTCGAATTTTAAAAGGAGGATGTATTTCATGAAGAAAATTAAGAGTTTTATCATGTTCGGCCTTTGCATGGCGCTATTAAGCTTTGCATTGGTTGGATGCAGCAAAGGTAAGAAAGAAACCGATTCGGATAAGGCAGGAATCGATGCTGAACCGACACAGGCAGTTAAGGATGAGAAGGAAGAAAGCAAAGAGGAAACCGGAGATAAGAAACCAGTAACATTACGTTTGTGGGCTCATTGGGGATCCGAACAACGTCGTCCGACGATTGACAAGATTATTCAAAAATTTAATGAAAAATATGCGGATCAGAAGATTACTGCAGAATATGTATATGTACCTTTTGGCGATATTGAGACAAAAATGATTGCTTCCGTAACCGCTGGTAACCCAGCCAATGTAGTTATTTCAGCAATCGAAGATACCAATGTTAAAGCAATGCGTAACCAGGCTATGGATATTACTGATTATCTATCCGATGGTGTTGCAGAGAAATTCTATGAAAAATATTGGGATATGGTAACCTATGAGGATAGAGTTTATGCAGTTCCGTTTAACACAGATACCCGTTTGGTATTCTACAATAAGACCATGTTTAAGGAAGCCGGGATTAATGTAGAGGATATTAAGACCTGGGACGACATGATCAATGTATGTAAGAAATTGGATGAGAAGTTTATGGGCAAAGGTGACTATATGCTTGCATTCAATCCGGTACTTGGAAACTTTGGATTTGATACCTTAGCAATTAACAATGGCGGCGGCAACTTTGATGACCCTATGAATCCAAATCTACCTACAGCAAACAGCAAACAAAACATTGAGACACTGGAGCATATGAAGGTTTATGCGGATATGTACGGTCAGGATTTAGTACAGCAGGCTATGGCAGCAAATGCCGGCGGAGCACAGGATCTTTTCCTTTCCGGTAAAGTGGCTATGATTGGACAGGTATGTAACTATATCGCAACGATTGAAAAATATAATGCTGAAGCTAAGGTTGATTATGGCGTATTTGCTTATCCTGCAGGACCTTCCAATCCTACAGGTGAACCGGCAGCTTGGGGCGGCGGTTTTGTATGTACCGTACCTTATGGAGCTGAAAATCCACAGGAATCTACGTTGTTAGCTGAATTTATGGCAACGGAGGGTGCAGCTATCTGGGCACAGGAGCAGAAAGACGTTATGTGCAGTACAGAAGCAAATGAAAATCCGGCAATGGCATCTTCTGTAGGCTGGAAAGAAACAATTGCTCTGATGGAGAATACGAATGGAACACGCAGACACCCATATGCACCGAATGCAGGACAATTTATGGCGGAAGCAGTTGACTCCATTGTTAAAAACTATACTGCAACCGATGTGGAAGCAGCATTGAATACTGCTCAGGAGCAAATTGAAGCTAAGATAGAAGAAGAAAAATTCATCTTTGGTGAATAATTGAAGTTATCTATGCAGGCACTTTGCGAAGGCAGAATTTCATATCGGTCGGTATTTGTTATTATGAAATAGCATAGCATAAGCTTGTATCAGTAACTTAGCTTCATTGTCTTTGTAAGGCAGTCTGTTTCTTCAACAAGTGATTTGGTTTTACATCTTCACTTGTATGAAAAATAAACAGGCTGCCTTTTTATGTAGGAACCCGCTAAAAAAGATGTGCAACGATTAAATACAAAATGAGGAGGAAGATTCCCATGTGTAAACGTAAGATCCACATGATAGGTAATACCCATATAGACCCAGTATGGTTATGGAAAAAAGCGGAAGGAATGCAGGAGGTGAAATCATCTTTTTCCTCTGCTTTAGACAGAATGAACGAATTTCCTGATTTTAAATTTACAATGAGCAGCATTTCCTATTTGGCATGGGTAAAGGAAAACTGCCCTGATTTATTTGAAAGAATTCGGGAGAAAGTAAAGGAAGGAAGATGGGAGATTGCCGGGGCGATGTGGGTAGAACCGGATTGTATTCTGCCTGCGGGGGAAAGCTTTGTACGACATTTTCTTTACAGTAAAAGGTTTGTAGAAGAGAACTTTGAGATTGATCCGGTGGTCGGTTATAATGTCGACAGCTTTGGGCATACATCCAATTTACCCAGTATTCTTGCCGGTTGTGGTATGAAGTATTATCTCTTTAACCGCCCGGATAAGACAAAGCTTGCAGTTCCTCCTGTTTTTGTATGGAAATCGCCGGATGGAAGTAGTGTAACTGCGGAACGTATCGGTGGCGAATACCTTGCTTGGACAAAGCCGGGGATTGCGTATAATTTAAAGGAAAGTAAGGAAGCACTGCATTCCTATGGTTATGACCGCATGGCTGTGTTCTATGGTGTCGGAAATCATGGAGGTGGACCTACCATTGATAATATTCGTTCGATCTACGAACTTCGGGAGGAAGACAAAGAGGATGCAATTGATTTTTCGACCATGCGGGAATTCTTTGGTACGGTTGAAAAAGAACATTTAACAGAATTTCAGGGAGAACTGGGAAGAATATTCATGGGCTGCTATAGCTCGGATAATGAAATTAAGAGGCTAAACCGCCAAGCAGAGTGGAGTTTGCTTAAAGCAGAGGCAATCGGCGCGATTGCGGTGAAACTAAGCGGCGGAACGTACCGGTATCCGAAGGAAGATATGGAAAGAGCCTGGAAGATGGCTTTATTCAATCAATTTCATGACATTTTATCCGGAACCAGTATAGAACCAGCACGAAACGAAGCCTGCCAGGAATTTCAGTATGCAATTGCAACTGCAAGGAATACGATTGCCAATGGAATCCAAGGAATTGCCAATCATATTGATACCAGAGGAGATGGCTTCCCATTGGTTTTGGTAAATCCGACCGGTAAGGCTTATCATGGTGTTCTTTGTACGGATGTCTATGTTTCCTCCGCAGGCCGCAAACAAGTAAGAATGCGGGATACCACAGGAGAAGAAATCCCTTATGCGGAATCTGGATATCGTCATAATGAACGGGATGAGGCAAGAAAAAGTATTCTATTTGAAGCTGAGGTTCCTCCTATGGGGTATGCGGTTTACCGGGTTCTTCAGGAAGGACCGAGTTTTAAACCAGTAAAAAACCGGATGATGATTGAAAAAAATTTTATATCGAATGGAATTCTTACTGTAACAATCGATGAAAAAACCGGGTGTCCCTCCTCCATAATAAAAAATGGAATTGAGCTGTTGGCAGACAAAGCCGCTTTCAAAGTATTCTATGATGATCGTGGCGCCTGGGGAGGAGAACTTTTAGAGGAAAAGTCGGAAGGTATCTTTGAAGCCAGCAATATAAAATTAATCGAAACAAATTTTCTTCGAACGGTTCTGCGCAGTACATTGCTCTATCAAAAATCAGAGCTGGTAGTGGACTATATCCTAGAAAAAGACAGTGATATTGTTAAAATGAATTGCTCCATACATAATCATGAACGTCATACGGAAATTGCTTTTTGCCTGCCCGTAGCCGGTAAGAAGCACCAGGTAATAACGGAAACAGCTTTTCTTGCAGAACAGAAAGTGGTAAAGGATGGCACCGAATATTATCAGCATCGCTTTGCCGACATTACAAATGATAAGGGATTTGGCATTTCTGTTATTAATAATAATGCCTATGGAATGAATCAAAAGGATAACGAATATCGATTAATCATCTCAAGAAGTGCGATGTTTGCAAGAGGAGAAAGCGGTCCGGTTGATATTACTCCGGACAAAAGGTTTATGGATCAGGGCAGCTGGGATTTTTGCCTGGAGCTATTACCACATGAAGAACCGATTCAGAAGCAAAGGTTATTTACGGAAGCGGATTTCCTTCATATGCCAATTGAGCACCTGGGGGATAGTAATCATACGGGGGAGCACTGGCTGCGAAAGGAGTCCATGGCTACCGTTACCGGAGCCGGAGTCCAGATATCCTCTTATAAGCTTGCGGAGTGTGAAAAAGGAACGCAAGTATTAAGACTTTTTGAATGTGAAGGGATGGAAACGGTCGCTCAGGTGAAGGTGCAAAATACAGCATTTACGGTCCATTTATCTCCTTATCAGGTGAAAACATATCTTATTAAGGATGCGATTGTAACAGAAACCAATATGATAGAGAAGAAGGTAGAATTAGCGGAACAGGAAAACGCTGCTTCTACGACCGGAACAGGAATAAAATCTTAAAAAAGAACGTTAATAAGTTTGTTTATATACCAAAGATAAAGTGCTAACACATTGAACAGGAGGATAATATCAACATGGAAAATACGAAGGATAGCAATCAAAAAAATTCGAATAAGCTGGCCAGCCTAAGAGGTTACCTGCATAAGTTGAATGGAATATGGTTCAAATTATTGCTTTCCATATTAATTCCGGTAATCTTTATGGCTGCTTTTGGAGTGGTATCTTATGAAAAATCATCCCATGCGATTATTGCAAATTATGAGAAAAGTACCATGGATACTCTCAATGCAATCAGTGATTACCTGAAGCTGGGACTCGAATCCGTAGCGGGTAAATCCCTGGAATTCATGAATAGTAATAGTGTTACAGCTTATTATAATCGAGGCAAGGCAGGACTTTCTACTTCAACCGAGGAGGTTAAGCTGCTGCAGCCTCTGGGAGAGGACATTATTATTGCCCAGGGAGCAAATACTTTTATTCAGGATATCCATGTCTTTGGCAAAACAGGAATCGGTGTTTCAACGGAATCAGCACCTTCGGAAGATATCTATACAAGATATCTGCAATCCGAGGAAGGCAAAGCAATTACAGAGGCACAAGAACGCTATCAATGGGTAGGAGAGCATAAATTTATCGATGAAATGTTTCAAGTAAAGTCAGAGGAATATGCTCTGTCAATGATACGTAAGATGGCATATGATAACGGCTTTATCATTATGGATGTATCAAAAGCGGAAATTGTGAATATGCTTTCCCAGTTTAATTATGGAAAGGGTAGTGTGATTGGCTTTGTTACAGCAGATGGTAGAGAAACTCTAACTAATGCCAAAGAGGACAGTGTATTTACAAAACTACCTTACTTTCAAAAATCGGTTGCCGGAGATACCTTGAGCGGTTATTCCTATGAGACCTATCTCGGTAAGGATTACCTCTATCTCTATAAAAAGATAGGAGATACCGGTGCTGTTATCTGCGCCTTGATTCCGGAGGGTACTATTATCCGGCAGGCAAAAGAAATAAAAAGCCTAAATATAGTTTTTGTAACTCTGGCCGGTATTTTTGCAATTGGCATAGGTACGACAATTGCTGGTGGAATCGCTGCTGCCATTAAGAAACTAATGAAAAACATGTCCTTAGCGGCACAGGGGGATTTAACGATTACGTTTGATACAAAACGTAAGGATGAATTCCGGTTATTAACCACTAGTCTTTCCGATATGGTTGGCGGTATGCGTAATCTGGTTGGACAGGCGGTAGAGGTAGGGGGTAAAGTAAGCGGCTCTGCAGAAATGCTTTCTTCAACCTCGGAGAGTATATTGGGGGATACCAAGGGCATCTCTGCAACGATTGATGAGATTGAAAAGGGGGTTGTTCAACAGGCCTCCGATACCGAACACGGTTTAAACCAAATGATGAATCTTTCGAATAAAATAAATCAGGTTTATGACAGCACCTATAAGATAGAGCAAATTGCAACCGATGCCAAAACAGTGATTGATAAAGGTATCGTTACGGTGGATGAATTAAATAATAAATCCAGAGCGACTACGGAAATCACGAATATTGTCATATCGGAAATTGAGGCACTTAAAGAGCAAACCCATACGATTGGAAGTTTTGTAAAGATTATTAATGAAATTGCGGCACAGACGAATCTACTGTCCTTAAATGCATCCATAGAAGCCGCAAGAGCTGGGGAAGCAGGACGGGGATTCGCTGTGGTGGCGGAAGAAATCCGAAAATTAGCGGATGGGGTTTTAAATGCAGCTAAGGAAATCCAAAGTATTGTAACCAAAATACAGGATAAAACCAAAACAACCGTAGACGCTGCAAAGCAAGCGGAAAATATTGTGGAGTCGCAGGCCGAGTCTCTAAGTAAAACGGTAAACTCCTATAAAGATATTAATCAATATGTAGGTAATCTTGTAGGCAATCTAAATAACATTTCCGTTGGCGTTAAGGAAATCGAAGCGGCGAAAGAGGATACGTTGGAAGTAATTCGAAGCATTTCCGCTGTAGCGCAGCAGACAGCTGCTTCCTCGGAGGAAGTCAGTGCTACGGCAAACAATCAGATCGGTTCGGTGGAACATTTAAGCCAATCTGCGGAAGAGCTTGCGGAAAATGCCAAGAAGCTTGAGAAAGCGATTCAATTGTTTCGGATTGATTAATTCAGAGAAAGGATAACAAAATGGATTTTCTTCTTGAAAAAAGGTATCTTTGCTTTCCAATAAAATGTGGAGCAAAACCTGTGAAAACCAGATTAATGCTGCCGGATTATACGATTGTGGTTAGCTTAGAACTTACCAGGGAGGAGCCGGATTTCTGGGTATACTATGATGCTCTTTTTACTATGGGGCAAACCATACGGATCCTCCATGAAGGAGAAAAAGATGATTTAAGAGCGGAAAATACTTGTGTGTTTCGTGATAGACCGATTGAAAAAACGCCGATCTATCGGGAAGAGCATAGACCAAGGTATCATTTCACGAATGCAAGAGGCTGGATTAATGATCCCAACGGTTTGCTTTATAAGGATGGAACCTACCATATGTTTTACCAGCTTAATAATTATGGAAGTCGCTGGTATGACAAAGGGTGGGGACATGCAAAAAGTATGAATCTATTCGATTGGGAAATCCTGCCTCCAGCCTTATATGCAGATGATAGCGGATATGCGATTTCCGGTAGTGCGTTGTTTGATCCGGACAATAAAGCAGGCTTTGGTAAGGATACATGGATATTAATGTACTCCTCGAGATATGGCGGCGAACCAGAGAAAGGACAGTTTCAAAATATCGCATATAGTGCTGATGGCAGAATTTTTCGCAAATATTCGGGGAATCCGATTATAAAAGATACGGCAACGATCAATTTCCGCGATCCGAAAGTTTTCTGGCATGAGCCCTTCGGCCATTTTGTAATGGTTTTAGCATGCGGGGAAGAAATCCGTTTTTATCGATCACTGGATCTAAAGAATTGGGATTTGTCCAGTGTTTTGGAGGATACGCTGATCAATCCCCAGCATAAGGTGTATGAGTGCCCGGAACTTATGGAATATCAAATTGAGGGGGAAAACAATACCCGTTGGGTATTATCGGTAAGTATCGATGGGTTTCGGCGGGTATTACATATCATCGGCGATTTTGACGGTAGAAGCTTTGTCTACGATCCATCTCAAAAATTACAATGGGCGGACTATGGAAAAGATTTTTATGCGGCGGTAGCGTGGAATCCGCAATATGAAATGGCAGGAAGAAAGCTGTGGATTGGATGGATGTGCTTTTGGCCTTATGCAAGAGAATGTCCGAAATTGGAAGGTTGGATGGGAGCATTTACCGTTCCCAGGGAGCTTCGTCTCGTGAGGCATGAGAATGGAAAACTATACATTCACCAAAATCCGGCAAAGGAAATAGAAGAACTAAAGCAGGAAGCGATAAACACGAAAAACCAGGTTGCATTACCTAGTAATACAGCATATCGGCTGCCTGGCGGTGAAGCATTTTCCCTTAACTTGGAGCTGAATAAGCAGGACGGAGAAACGGGTAATGCAGATATCCTTCTGCATTATGAAAGTGGTGAAACGGTAACCATTCATCTGGACTTCTTACAGAACCTTCTTCAAATGGATCGTTCCGATTGTAATCGGATTAAGCTTGGGTCATGGTTTACAGAACCACTGACAGCACCCCTAAGCAATCGTAATACCATACAAATTCAGCTTCTTATCGATAAAGGATCCATTGAGCTATTTTTGTATGATGGGCGAACCTGCTTAACTGCGTTGTGTTTTCCGGAAAAACATTCCTGCAGCTTAGAATTCTATAATTATTGTGAGAATGAAATAATACTAAATAATATAACCCTAAATCCAATTCGTCGGGCAAAATGGACGTATTGATACTTGTTTAAGGAGAAAACTTATGCTTGAAGATTTCTACAAATCTTATTGTGAAAGCCTATATGAAACGCTGCAGAAGATTAACAGCAGCCAGATGAAGATACTTATACAGAAAATAGACGATGCATATCAGAATTATAAGCAGGTCTTTGTTCTCGGCAATGGAGGAAGTGCGGCTTGTGCTTCCCATTGGGTTTGTGATTTCGGTAAGGGGATTAACACAGAAAAAGGGAAACGGATGAAGATATTCTCCCTCTCGGATAATGCTTCTATTCTGACAGCTCTTGGTAATGATATATCCTATGATGATGTCTTTTGCTATCAGCTGAAGAACTTAGCGGTGCAGAAAGACCTTGTAATCTTCTTGTCCGTATCCGGTAATTCGAAGAATTTACTTAAGGCAGCGGATTATTGTAACGGTATCGGGTGTGATACCGTCTCCATAATCGGAAATTATCATGGAGAGCTAGGCAAACGCACAAAATTAAATATAACCTTACAATCCCAGAATTATGGAATTGTGGAGGACATTCATCTGATCATAAACCACATTCTTTCTCAATATATGAAGCAGCGGAATCTGCAGCTCGATGAGATACTGAATAGGAAAGATGGAAAGGAAGCTAATGTATGCTGCTAGGTGCAATTGATATCGGAGGAACCAAAACCTTAGTCGGTATTGTACATACCACGGGTAGGATTCTCACGAAGCGACAGGTTTCCACCGATACCACTAGTCTATCCTCTTGGCTAAAGGTATGTTCCGATATGCTAAGGGAATGTACAATGGAGATTAGCTGTACGATGCAGGATTTACTGGGGATCGGGATAAATCTTCCGGGTATGGTGGATATCAAACAGGGGCATTTGCTGCGATGCTCCTACCCGGGATGGGAGAAGTTCCCGGTTAAGAAGAGAATGGTAGGCTTAACCGGCATAGATAATATATATGTTGATAATGATGTTAACTCCTGTGCCATAGGGGAAATGCATTTTGGTTTTCAAAATACCTATCGAAATTTCCTATGGATAACCGTAAGCACTGGGATTGGAGGAGCGATTGTAAGTGACGGCTGTTTAATCCGAGGAGCTTTAGGATGTGCCGGTGAGATAGGCCATACCAAGGTAGAATATGACAAGCCTGCCCTCTGTGCTTGCGGCCAGGTGGGATGCCTGGAAGCACATGCATCCGGAACAGCAATTACAAGAGAAGTTCAAAGAAATGCCTTGATAGATCCGGCCTTTCATAAACATTTTATCGATATGGGAGAACCTTTGGATGCGAAAGGATGTGCTGTGCTTGCCCGCAATGGGGATGAAACCGCCTTGTCGATTTATCAGGCGGCAGCCAGAGCTTTAGGGCGGGGAATTGGAAATGCGGTTAACCTTTTTAATCCGGAAGCTGTCATTTTTGGCGGCGGAGTAGGAAATTCATTGGATATTATTAAGCCAAAGTTTCTGCATGTCTTAAACCAAACCGTGAATCCAGCCTTGCTTCCGGTTGAAATTGTGCAATCAAAACTTGGATACCAAGCTGCGCTTATCGGGGCGGCTGCTTTGGTAGTAGATTATAATGGGAATAGAACATTGGATTGTTAAACTTGGGCATCAGGAGTGAAGGTTGAAAAAACAAGTTTTTTAACCATAAGATTTTGCCTTAGTTAGCAAGGTTGTATGAAACATTTGGCACAAAAACTTAATAATGTGCAAAATACAAACGCAGGAATGGATATAAAAATGGTGAAATATAAATTTGAAAAATTATTTACGAAAACCTTTCAAGAACATCAAAAGGATCCAGTTCCGATCAGGGAAGCTGCCTGCTTAAGAGTACAGTTTCCTGCGATTTTGGAACCGATTCCGGAAGATCTCTATATTGTAGGAGGTGCAAAATACCATCCGATCGGCTTCTCTCCGAAGGATGCGGAGGATTTTGGATACTACTGCAGAACCAAAGAGCTGGAACAGCTTAGGAAGGAGGAAACCGATCCAGAGGAAAGAAAAGAGCTGGAACTGCTTCTGGAATTTTGGAGGGAGAATCAAAGCCGGTATAAGACGAGAAAGGCATATCCAAAGGAAGTTAAAAAAAGGCTTGCCAGTGATGATTTAAACGATATTTATCCGGCCTATCCCCTCTATCGTATGACCGGCTGCATCATTGACTATGATAAACTGTTACAACTTGGGATACCCGGAATTAAGAAAGAAATATCCGAATATGCCAAACAGGAAAACAATCCCCTCTACGGCGCAATGCTGGAAGCCTTAGAAATCTTAAAGGATAGCTTGCAATTCTATGCAGATCAATGTGAGGAGAAGAAAGCATACGTTTCAAAGGAAAGAGCATCCCAGCTGCAGGAAATGAGGGAAAATCTTATCTTTCTTAAAAATAATGCTCCTGAAACATTTCATCAGGCAGCACAGCTTGCATGGCTTTATTCCATCCTTGCGCATACCCTGGATTATGGCCGGATGGATGTATATTTAGGAGATTTTCTGGAGAGGGATCAAAAGAAAGGAATTCTTAGCGAGGAGAAAGCCTTCCAAATTATTCAATCGATTTGGAGGCTCATCGCAGATAAAAAAACGGTGGTACATGGAAGAGTTATGCTTGGAGGAAGGGATAGAAGAAACCCGAAGGCTGCCGATCATTTTGCAATCCTTGCTATGGAAGCTTCGAAGGCTCAGCGCCGTATGGAACCGCAGCTGTCCTTGCGCTGCTATAGGGGAATGAGCGAGGAGGTATTGAAAAAGGCAATGGAAACTATCGCTGACGGAACTACCTTCCCAATTCTATACAACGATGATTGCAATATACCCAATGTTCAAAAGGCATTTTCTGTATCTGAGGAAGAAGCACAGGAGTATTATCCCTATGGTTGCGGAGAGTATGTTCTTGGACATCGTAGTTTTGGGTCTGCAAATGGCGTTATTAATCTGGCACGGATACTGGAACTGACATTGTATAATGGCTGTACTGCTTCTGGAAAACGGATCGGTCTACCAACCGGTGAACCGGAAAAATTTCATTCCTTTGATGAGCTTTATGCAGCTTATCTTAAGCAGCTGGAATACTATATACAGCCGCTGGCAATCCAGGAGAAGATCGAATATGAAATTGCCGGGAGTACCGGCAGCTTCCTATACTTAAGTATGCTATATGATGACTGCATCAAACGGGGAAAATCTATTTTTGACGGAGGAATCCGCTATCTGGGAGGTACGCTTGAGACGTATGGAAATATTACAACCTCAGATAGTTTAACCGCAATCAATGAAATGGTATATCAGAAAAAACAGCTATCCATGAAGCAGCTAAAAGAAATTTTAAAGCAAAATTATCAAGGGAATGAAGCGGTTAGACGTACCCTAATACAGGTAGTAAAATATGGAAACGATAATAAAAAGGCAGATAACATGGCAGTAAGGCTGCATCAGGATCTAGGTAGGCTGGTATCCGAGCAAGCGGACAAGGTGGGACTAACAAGCTATCTTCCGGTGCTTATTAATAATGATCATAATGTCATCTTAGGACGAACTACCGGAGCTACACCGGATGGAAGAGTCGCGGGCAGTCCACTAACCAATGCGAATAGTCCAAGTGGAGGCAGTGATAAAAATGGTATCACAGCATTACTTAATTCCATGACCAGATTAAATGGAGATAATAATGCTGGAATGGTACAGAATATTCGGCTGGGAAAAGGAATGTTCCTTGAGTACCTGGATAAAACGGAGATTCTGATTAAAACCTATTTTCAGAAGGGCGGTACTCAGCTGATGATTACCGTTGCAAGTACGAAAGACCTAAAGGATGCTATGGTTCATCCGGAGCTTTATTCCAATCTGTTTGTACGTGTTGGTGGGTATAGCGGTCGTTTCATTAGTCTCCCAAGGGATGTTCAATTGGATATTCTTCGTCGAACCACGTATGAAGGGGAGGAATGAATAGAAATCGATAGGCTTCTGTCATATGAAAAACAGATGGGTCATATGAAAAACAAACGTGTCATATGAAAAACAGATGGAGCGAGATACCAAAAATAATCAAATTATGTCACATATTATTCAAAAAGTGTCATTTAAAGCTTGAATTAGTGAAAATGTTATGGTAAAATTTAATCAGAATAATCAAATACGATTGAATCATAGACTAAGGGGGTAATGAAAATAAAAAAACTGGTCGTCATTCATACTTCACCTGCAACCGTAGAGAGTTTAACTTCCTTAATTAAGCAGGAAATCGGTAAGGTGGAAGTAGTTAATATTTTAGATGATTCCATATTAAAGGATTTGATTCAAAAGAATCATGTGGAATTTGTAGAAGAACGTTGGCTGCAATATGCAACCATAGCAGCTTCGATGGGGGCAGATGCCGTATTGAGCGCATGCTCTTCCGTAGGAGAAATTGCAGAAAAAGCGAATGCGAAACTGGACATTCCAGTGTATCGAATCGATGAAGCCATGGCAGAAAAAGCAGTACAGATGGGGAATACAATCAGTGTCTTTGCAACCCTATCTTCTACTTTAGACCCTACTGTCAATCTAATAAAAAGAAAAGC
The DNA here is from genome assembly GCA_015057615.1 of Lachnospiraceae bacterium. GTDB lineage: Bacteria > Bacillota > Clostridia > Lachnospirales > Lachnospiraceae > Mobilitalea. The sequence continues at coordinate 26,964 of SVEA01000102.1, forward strand.
AGAGAGTTTAGGGAAGGACTGTACACTTCATACCGTTTTAGTGCCGGATGCATATGAAGAGCTTATGCGGGGAAATCGTTCTCTGCATAATAAAAAAATCCAAGAAACGGTTCTCAAATATGCAGCGGATTCCGATGTCCTGGTTCTGGCGCAGGCTTCTATGGCTTTAGCAGTAGATGAGTTAAAGGGAATCGATATGGATAAGGTGCTGACAAGTCCCCGCCTTGGAGTCGCAAAATTGAAAAAAGAGTTTTTCCATATTTCATGATTTGGAAAGGGGTTTCACAGTGGATACGTCTATAAAAACCGAAAAGGAATCCTACTATATTGGAGTGGATTTAGGTACGACCCATATAAAAGCAGCTGTTTTTGATCCCGATGGGTCTTTACTAGAACTAAGGAAGACATCGACACCGATTGAAACAGATGGATACGGGCAGATTTATGATCCTTTCATCTTCTATGGCATCGTCATTGATCAGTTATCCCTGCTTCTTAACCGGTATCCGAATACGAAGGGAATTTCCATTACAGGAATGTCGGAAGCAGGCTTAATTATAAACCGTACTACCGGGAAAGAGGAAACTCCAATTCTACCGTGGTTTGACAGAAGGACAGTCTCTTTAGCCGATCGGGTAAAAGAGGAGAGAGAGGCGGATAATTTCTATAAAACTGGGTTACATAACAGCTTTAAATATGGGATTTATAAATATCTCTGGCTTCTTAATTCAAAGAATATCCGAACAGAAGATACGATATGGCTTTCCGTCTGCGACTATATTGGGTGGAAACTCACCGGGGTTTTTGCCAGTGATCCCAGCTTTGCAGCCAGAACCTATGTATACGATATTGGTAACCGGGAATGGGATACGAAAAGACTTGGGGAATATAATCTTACGGAAAATAATTTCCCCAAGGTCTATCCTTCTGGGAAGAGGATCGGATCCTTATCTGATCCGGTACTTAATTCAAAGCTGCACAAGGGATCTGTTATGGTATGCATTGGAGGCCATGACCATGCATGTGCAGCATATGCTGTACTTAATGAGGATAAGAATCGAATCTGCAATAGTGTAGGAACCGCCGAGACCTATCTGGGAATGGACGAGCATTTTTCTATGTCGGAAGCCCGGTACCATTCCGGAATGGTCTATGGTCCTTTTTTAAATGGAAAAGACTATTTTTGGATGGCGAATATTTCATCCTCAGGACAATCGATGGAATGGTTTTATAAAAAGGTATTAAATACGGAAGCGGATTACCAAAGGATGAATGCCGCTATTACCTCCATGCCGAAGGAACCGACTGGTATCCTGTATTATCCTTATCTATCCGGCATTGGAACTCCTTTTTATCGGTCGGATGTCGGAGGCGGGTTCTTCGGTTTACGGGAAACACATGGTACAAAGGAGATCCTAAAAGCAATTTTGGAAGGGGTCAATTACCAAGGAAAATGGATTCTGTCCCTGGTACCGGATATTGAACCGGCAAGACTTAAGGATGTCATCTGTGTTGGCGGTGCCGCTAACAGTGCTCCCTGGATGCAAATAAAAGCAAATATCTTAGGAATACCGGTTACTGTTCCCAAGGTATCTGAGGCTACCCTTCTGGGGGCGGTAGCCGTTATGCTAGAGAAAAATTATGGAATGGAGGAGAAACAAAAGTTTTTATCCGGCAGCCATAAATGTATTCAGACATATGAAGTAGAGCATGCAATAAGTAAAAAATATAAGGATATCTATGCAAATAAATATACATTCCTAATAGACAGGATATTAAAATAGGAACTGAGTAAGAAAGTATGAGGTAATATATGAGAAAAATAGAAAATTTAACAGAAGTATTAAGAAAAGGACATGAAGGCAGATATGCAGTAGGCTCCTTTTCACCGCGGTATACAAAACTTATATTGCCTATCGTGGAGGCTGCGATAGAAACAAAATCACCGGTGATCATTCAGATATCGGAAAAAGAAATTTATCGGCATAAGGTGGATATAAATGATTTTGCGGAGAAGTTTTTTGGTGTCATTGATGAGCTGAAGCCGACGATACCAATTGTTCTCCATTTGGATCATACCAAAGACTTTGCAATTATTAAGCAGGCAATTGCAGCCAAATTTACTTCTGTTATGATTGATGCATCCGAATATGAATTTGACAAAAATGTAGAACTGACAAAGCAAATCGTAGCCTATTCCCATCCGTATGGCGTAACGGTCGAAGCGGAACTGGGTAAAATTGGAACAACCGATTTTGTGGAAACCGAACATGATGAAGAGCTTTTCACTGTGCCAAAGGAAGCAAAGAGCTTTGTTGAATTAACGAAGGTAGATGCACTGGCAGTATCGGTCGGAACCGCCCATGGGGTCTATACGGTAAGGAAGCCTCGAGTTGATTATGACCGACTGCTATCCATTAATCAATTGACGAAAACCCCCTTAGTATTGCATGGTGGGTCCGGTGTACCAAGTGATATGGTAATTAAAGCAGTACAGATGCCATCGGGTGGAGTCAGCAAGGTAAATATTGCTACTGACGTTGAGCAGGCAATGCTGAAAGTAATCGGAAGGGAAACGCATATAACGGAGGAAGAACTAAACAGGTATCCACAGGAGATACTAAAGAAAGCAAGAACAGCCGTTAAGGAGTTAGTGAAGGATAAAATAAACCATTATTTATTAAGTGCAGGGAAGGCAGAATAAAGAAGTTTGCAGGCTTTGAAGAAAGGCATGGTAATGAATATGAAAGATAAGAAATTACATATGATTGGTAATGCTCATTTGGATCCGGTCTGGCTTTGGAATTGGCAGGAAGGCTTTCAGGAGGTGAAAGCAACTTTTCAATCCGCACTGGATCGTATGATGGAAAATGAAGATTTTATTTTTTCTTGTAGCTCAGCAGTGTTTTATGAATGGGTAGAAAAAAATAACCCCAAGATGTTTGAAGAGATTGTAGAACGAGTGAAAGAAGGAAGATGGGAGATTGTCGGCGGATGGTATGTTCAGCCGGATTGTAATATTCCGAATGGAGAATCTTTCGTGCGCCACGGCTTATATTCGCAGCGCTATTTTCTTAAAAAGTTTGGCCGGATAGCCAAAACCGGCTATAATGTAGATAGCTTTGGTCATAATGGAATGCTTCCGCAAATACTGGCCAAGAGTGGAATGGAGAACTATGTATTTATGCGTCCGATGCCGTTAGAGAAAGGACTTCCCGGAAGAATTTTCTGGTGGAGATCTGAGGATGGTTCCAAAGTATTAACCTATCGGATACCCTATGAATACTGCAGTAGTGGAAAAGATCTGGAATACCATGCAAACCGGTTGCTCTATGAACTAAAAGACGGGGAAGATGAGATGATGATGTTCTACGGCGTTGGTAATCATGGCGGTGGTCCAACGAAGGAGAATATTAAAAGTATTCATGAACTGAATGAGAGAGAAGATATGCCGACCCTTAAGATGAGCAGTACCATATCTTTCTTTGACAGTATTCGTAAGAGCGGGAAAGAATATCCGGTGGTACAGGGTGATTTGCAGCATCATGCCAGTGGTTGCTATAGCGTACTTTCCAATATTAAGAAAGAAAACCGGAAAGCAGAAACTCTGTTAGTTAATGCGGAAAAATGGAGTACGATTTCCAAGGTTGTAAAAGGGCAGCCTTACCCGGAAGATTTTGAGCAGGCATGGAAGGGAGTTATGTTTAACCAGTTCCACGATATCCTGGCAGGCACCAGCATACCTTCGGCTTATGAGGATGCTTCCTATCTTTACGGGGAAGCTATGGCAATCGGGCAAAGGAATTTAAATTATGCGATTCAGGCTTTATCCTGGGATATTCATATTGAAGAGGATGTAACGATGAAACCAATCGTTGTATTTAATTCCCACAGTTGGTCTGGTAAGATGGCAGTCGATCTTGAGATTCGCGGATTAAGTAATGATAATTTTAAACTGACGGATGAGCAGGGAAATGTCGTTCCTGCACAGAGAATTCGTTCCGAGGCAACCGTTAACGGACAATCCCGTCTCCTATTTGTGGCAGATCTGCCAAGTATGGGGTACCGGGTATTTAAGCTATATCTTAAGACAGAAGCGCCAATCGACCTGCCTCATGTTCCTATTACAGAAAACTCGGTGGAAAATGACCGATACCGGTTAGAATTAAACCCGGAAACCGGCTGCCTAAAAAGCTTCTATGATAAGAAAAATGACCTGGAAATATTAAGGCGGGAAGGGGCAAGGCTGGCCGTTATCGAAGATAAATCCGATACCTGGAGTCATAATGTCTTTAAGTTTGACAAAGAAATTGCTAACATGGAAGTGGTATCCATTCGCATCCTGGAGGATGGACCGGTAAGATCAACCCTTCGTGTAAAGAGTAAGTATAAGGCTTCCTTTGTGCTACAGGATTTTAGGGTTTATAAAGAGCTTGATTCGATCGAAGTTAAGGTGAAGGTGGACTGGAGAGAGCCCCAGACGATACTAAAGGTGAAATTCCCTGTTAACTTTAATTTTAGAAAGCCAACCTATGAGATACCTTATGGATATATTGAAAAGAGTGCGAATGGTGAGGAGGAACCCGGGCAGACCTGGATTGATTTTTCGGGAGAACATTTTAACAACGGAAAGCTCTATGGCTTGGGCATTGCAAATGACAGCAAATACAGCTATAGCTTTGACATTGATGAAATGGCAATCACCATCCTTAAGAACTCGGTTTATGCACATCATGACCCGAAAAAGCTGGATCCACAGGAAGAATACGATTATGTTGATTATGGTGTTCAGGAGATGACCTATGCTTTAATTCCTCATGAAGGGGGATGGAAGGACTCGGATATTATTCAAAGAGCGATGGAGCTTAATCAAAGGCCAATCTGTGTGATTGAAACCTTCCATGAAGGAAAGCTCCCTCAGGTTCAATCTTTTGCCGATGTAGATAGTAAAGAAATCGTAATTACTGTGATGAAGGAAGCAGAGGATAAGGATGGTGTTATCCTTCGTGCCTATGAAACGATGAAGCACAAGGTTCATGCGACCTTTCACCTTCCGTTTATGGAGCGTACCATAACCATGGACTTTGCTCCCTGTGAAATCAAGACAATTAAGATTCCCTATGATAAGGAAGCAGATGCTGTTGAAGTCAATATGTTAGAAATGTAACCATTCTTGTTCGGGTGTCAAAGCATTGCCGGCACCCGAATAAGTTCTTAACCGGAAGATCGAAATAGGAGTATGGGATATGAAAAAATTAGGGGAACATTTATATGTCTATCAAGATACCTGTCAGGTATATATTATTAAGAATAATGACCGTGCAGTTCTGGTTGATTTTGGAAGCGGAGATGTCCTAGATGCTTTAGAGGGGATTGGCGTAGCAAAGGTTACCGATGTCCTGGTTACCCATCATCACCGGGATCAGATACAGGGACTAAAGAAAGCAACGGACTTAGGAATTGCTGTCTGGGTTCCCCATCAGGAACAGGAACTTATCAGCAATGCGGATGAATTATGGCAAAGAAGAGAAATCTATAATAATTATAATAATCGTCAGGATCGTTTCTCCCTCCTACATTCGGTCAGTATTACCGGAACTCTTAAGGATTATGATACGGTGAAGCGAAATGGAATAGAATTTACCATTCTGCCAACGCCGGGACATACGACCGGTTCGATTTCGATTGCGGCTACGATCGATAGCCAAAAGATCTGTTTTACCGGTGACCTAATCTATCCTGGCGGAAAGCTCTGGTCCCTGGCAGCAACGCAGTGGACCTATAATGGCGGAGAAGGCCTACCGCATCATGTCCTATCCCTCTTAGCTTTGAAGGAACAAAACTTTGATAAGCTTCTACCTTCTCATGGGGATATCCTTGATTCGAAGGAAACTGTTTTAGAGTCCATTGATTTATTGGTGGAACGATTAAGCCGCTTGATGAAGCTTAGGCGCCAGAATCCCAGACTGTTTCTTTTGCGGGATAATCCGTATGAGCACATTACGGAGCATGTCTTATTTAATCGAACCAGTATGGCGAACTCCTATGTCCTTATCTCAAAAAGCGGAAAGGCACTTTTTTTTGACTTTGGTTACGACTTTATGGCAGGACCCGCCGCCGGATCCGATCGGAGTTCCCGAAGGCCTTGGCTCTATACAATCCCAAAGCTTTTTACGGATTATGGGGTTACGAAAATCGATGCCTGCATTCCGACGCACTATCACGATGACCATGTTGCCGGCTTCAACCTTTTAAAGAAAGTGTATCATACCAGGATACTCTGCCCTGAAAACTTCGCCGATCTTTTGAATTCTCCCGAAAATTATGATCTTCCTTGCCTCTGGTATGATCCAATTCCGGTAGATGAAGCTCTGGGGTTAGGTCAAAAGATTACGTGGGAAGAATATGAACTTATTTTGCACCCTCTTTCCGGGCATACCAGGTATGCGGTGGCAATAGAGTTTATGGCAGATGGAAAAAAGATTCTCTGTACCGGGGATCAATATGCGGATGGAGACGGTTTGTTTTGTAACTATGTTTATAAGAATAAATTCGAAGCGGATGATTTCTTTAACAGTGCTCAGCTATACCAAAGAATTCAACCGGATATCCTGCTCTCTGGTCATTGGCAGAGTTTAAATTATAAGGATACGTATGCCAGGGAGTTAGAAGCATTGGGTAAAGAAGTCAGCGAGCTGCATAAGTCCTTACTCCCTCTTGGAGAAGATACCGTTCTTACGGATGATTTCTTTGCTACTTTTCATCCATATCAGCTGCAGGTGAAAGAGAAGGAAACATTCTCCGTGAAAATCGAGATAACCAATCCCTTCCGGCACAGGGTACCGGTTCAAGTGCAGTTGGTTTTACCGGAAGGCTTTCATAGCAAACATGACAAAACTTCCTTTGAAAAAGAGATGGGAGCTCAGGAGAATGCGTCCTTTACAATTGAAATAACCGCACCGAAGGAATCGGTTCACAGAGCCCGTATCGGCTGTGATTTAACCTTAGGTGATATACGATTTGGGCAGCAGGCAGAGATGCTGGTAACGGTGTGCAAGCAGAAATCGAAATAGGATATAAATATAGAGGATAGGTAGTAAAAAGATGGAGGTTATTATGCCACATACAGTAGTAATTGCAGATGATATCACTGGAGCAAACGATATTGGAATTATGTATAGCAAGGCGGGTCTTGATAGTGTCGTATACAGCTACGATAAGCTGGAGCAGGGTATGGAATTTTCGGATGATGTAACAATTATTGATACCAACTCCAGATTTTGCTCCTATGAGGATGCCTACCAAAGGGTATATGAAGCAACAAAAAGATTTGATAAAAACAAGGTACAGCAATTCTATGATAAGCAATGTTCTGTTTTTCGTGGGAATATCGGTGCGGAATTTGATGCGATGCTGGATGCCCTCAACGAGGAGTTTGCGATTGTTGTTCTTGGTTTTCCGGACAACGGGAGAACGACGCTTCATAGCATTCATTATGTGTATGGGACTAGGCTGGAGGAGTCTCAATTTCGGAATGATCCGGTACATCCCATGCGGCAGTCGAATCTGGTTGACATCCTTCAAGCCCAGACAAAACGTAAGGTTTCTGCAATTCCTTATGAAGTCCTGGAGCAAGGGGTAGAAGCGTTACAAAAGCTTCTAAAGCAGATGCAAAAGGAAACAAATTATGCTATCCTTGATGTAAGAAATAATGATGATCTTTCCCTTATTGCAAAGGCAGTAAAAGACTACAAGGTAATCTGCGGAAGCTCTGCTCTAGGCTATTATCTTGGCTTACTTCAAACGCGGAATAAGAAAGAAGATCACATACAGATAACTCAAAACAGAAACTCCAAAATGCTTTGTATCGCAGGAAGTCTGACCCCGCAGACGAAAGCGCAGCTGAACTATATGGAGAAGAAAAAATATCCGGTTCTAATGCTGGATACGACGAAGCTGTTCTCTGAAGAAGAGAGAAGGTTGGAGGAAGAACGTATACTTAAGGAGTATGAAGCAGCTTATCAGAAAAGTGATATTATAGTCATCCACTCCATGAACAAAGAGGAGGATGTTCAGAATACGAAGAGGCTGGCTGCTTCTCATCATATCGATAATACGGCGGTTTCCGAAATGGTATCTTATACCCTTGCGAAACTCGCAAAGCAAATCAGCAAGCAATATCATATTCAAAAATATATTATCTGCGGAGGGGATACCTCGGCATCCTTCTGCAGTAGGATGGATATCAAAGGTATGAGGGTAATCAAGGAAATCGAAGCCGGTTTGCCAATCTGTCAAAGTATAACCATGCCATACGATCAGTTGATATTAAAATCGGGAAGTTTTGGCTCTGTAGAGTTCATAGAAAAAGCAAAAAATATTTTAACAAAGGAATAATCAAGCAAAGGGAAGCTCAAATATTCAATGTTTATTGAAAAAAGCAAAAGAACTCTAGATGAGCAAGAAGCTGTGTAGAAATGAGGAAAAACATGAAGGAAAAATTATATCTGAATCAGTTAATGCAGGAATATCCTGTATTGTTCTCATGCAGAGAGGATATTGAAAAAGCTTTTGAAATAATCCGTGACTCCTATGCGCGTGCAGGTAAACTTCTGGTTTGTGGAAATGGTGGCAGCGGCGCCGACGCAGAGCATATCGTGGGTGAATTAATGAAGGAATTCTACATCAAACGTCCTATTAATCGGCAGATGCAGGAAACACTAAGTACCTTTGGCCAGGAGGGAGAAGTCCTTGGAAAACATCTGCAAGGGGCTCTTAGCGCAATAACATTAACCAGTAATATTGCATTATCTACCGCGTATGCCAATGATGCAAAGCCGGAATTGGTTTTTGCACAGCAGGTATTCGGCTATGGAAAAAAAGAAGATGTTCTTATCGGTATCAGCACCTCCGGAAATTCAAAAAACGTTATCTATGCCATGATTACAGCCAAGGCAATGGGTCTTAAGACCATTGGTCTGACCGGAAAAACCGGTGGTGCCTTAAAAGAGTTATGTGATGTGTGTATCTGTACTCCGAGTGAGATTACCTACCAGATACAAGAGCTTCATCTTCCGATTTACCATACCCTTTGCAGAATGATAGAGGAGGTATTTTTCGGATGCAATGCATAGCAGGAATCGATATTGGAGGAACCAAATGTGCGGTAAGCCTTGGGAAGGTATCGGAGAATACCGTAGAAATTATTGATAAGATAAAAATAAAGACTCCTACCAGCCCGGAGGATGCCATACACGCTATGGTTGATCGATTAAAAGAATTAATTACGAAACATTCGGAATGCAAACTGGAATCTATCGGAATTAGTTGTGGCAGCCCGTTAGATTCTAAGAAAGGGCTTATCCTGTCTCCGCCGAACTTAAGCAATTGGGATAGTGTGGATATCCTCACTCCCTTTCGGCAGGAATTTCATGTACCAGCTGCGGTCCAAAATGATGCGAATGCCTGTGCTTTGGCGGAATGGCTGTGGGGGGCGGGAAAAGGCTGTGAAAATATGATATTTCTAACCTTTGGCACCGGTATGGGGGCAGGGTTAATTCTTAACAACAAGCTCTATGTCGGAACGAATGATATGGCCGGCGAGGTAGGTCATATTCGTTTAGAGAAGGAGGGGCCGGTTGGTTATCATAAGGCCGGATCCTTTGAAGGCTTCTGCAGCGGCGGTGGTATCGCTAAGTTTTCAAGAGCAGCGGTTGAGGAATATAAAACCCGGGAAAAGCATACGAAAATTTTAGAAATTCAACCGGATATTGATAAGATAACCACGGCGGATGTGGGGAAGGCTGCCGAGGAAGGAGACGATCTGGCACTGCAAATTTTCCGGAAAGTAGGAAAGCAGTTGGGAAAGGGTCTTTCTATTCTGATTGATACATTAAATCCGCAAAGAATTGTAATCGGAAGTATATTCCTTAGACAGGAAAAATTGCTGAGAGAGCCTATGGAGGCAGTGATTGCACAGGAAGCCTTAAGCTATAACCGTGAAGTCTGTGAGATTGTAGCAGCAGGGCTCGGGGAACAAATTGGTGATTATGCTGCATTATCCGTAGCATTCAATTCCATAAGGAGGTAACGAGAGTGAAAGTACGCGATCCATATTTTAAATTAGAAAAAATCAGAAAGTATATTGATGAAGATATCTATAACACTAGGGTTCGTGATTCTATTAAGTTAGAACAATGGAAGTACTTTGAGACATCCATGGAGGATAAGATAGGTCATGCTTATGACCCGAATTATGATGATTCCGACTGGTCTGATTTTAAGCTTTGGGATTCCTGGGGAGGCTACGATAAAGTCGCATGGTTTCGGTGCAATGTTACGATTCCGGAAAGCTTCCTAAAAAAGACCGTGGCCTTTAAGGGAATCGTAGGTCCCAGGGACGGCGGAGGTTCTACGGCAGAAACCTTGCTGTACATCAATGGAAAACCGGTACAGGCAATAGATGTCTGGCATGAGGAAGCATTCCTTGATCCTGCCATCTATGAGAAAAACCGAAAGCTTCGGATCGCCTTAAAGAGCTGGAGCGGAGTACTGGATATACCGAAAGTACGGGTGTTTAAAGATGCGGAGCTTGTAGCAATTGATCCCTATGTGGATAAATTCTATTATACGATCGATACTTTATTAAAGTGTACTGAATTATTGAATGAGAATGACTTAAGAAGAATTAAGCTTACCAAGCTTTTAACAGATACCTTCCGAAAGATTGATTTCTTAAATTATAAGAAAGAACCCTATTATACTTCCATTCAGGAAGCATTAAAATTCGTTCAGGCCGGTTTGGAAGATTATGCAAAGATCGAAGAAATCAAGCCTACAGTAACCGGTGTCGGGCATTCCCATATCGATATGGGATGGTTATGGAGATATTCGGCAACCCGTGAGAAAGCGTCCAGAACCTTCTCTACGGTATTAAATCTGATGCGACTCTTTCCAGAATATCGTTATATGCATTCCTCCCCGCAGCTGTATCGGTGGGTTAAGGAGGATTACCCGGAGATTTTTGCCCAGGTGAAAGACAAGATTAAGGAAGGCCAATGGGAAATTACCGGAGGAATGTGGGTAGAATCCGATACGAATCTTCCGAGTGGAGAGTCCTTGGTACGCCAGTTCCTTTTTGGAAAACGCTATATAAAAGAGGAGTTTGGCAAGGATTCAAAGCTATTGTGGCTTCCGGATGTCTTTGGATATAGCGGGGCTTTACCGCAGATAATGAAAAAATCCGATATGGATTACTTTATGACAACAAAGATCAGCTGGAATCAATATAACCATTTTCCATATGATACGTTCCGCTGGAGAGGAATTGACGGCAGTGAAATCTTTACCCATTTTATAACAACACCGGAAAATGGTTCCTGGTTTTATACCTATAATGGGCGAATGGAGCCTTCTGAAGTAACCGGAATATGGGAAAATTATAAGGATAAGGATAAGAACGAGGAGCTGTTGCTAGCCTTCGGATGGGGGGATGGTGGCGGCGGTCCAACCAAGGAGATGCTGGAGCGTGCCCGTGTGATGAAGAACATACCGGGAATTCCAAAGGTACAGATCGATACAACGGAAAGCTATTTTAAACGGATCCATGACAGAATCCCAGAGGATTGCTTGAATGTCTGGGAAGGGGAATTATACTTTGAAATGCATCGCGGTACCTATACCTCCCAAGGCTTTATTAAGCGAGCTAACCGTAAATCAGAGCTTCTTATGCATGATGTGGAGTTCCTAAGCGTTTTAGCGGATTCCCTAAATCAGGAGGATCAATATCCGAAGAAGAAGATTAACCGTATCTGGGAGAATATCCTGCTAAATCAGTTTCATGATGTCCTTCCTGGTTCTTCCATCCGACAGGTATATGAGGATTGCAGAGTCCTATACCAGAATATAAAAGAGGAAGGAAATCAGTTACTTAATCAGGCTTTTGCAAGAATCTGCGCGGCCTCTTCTCAGGATCCAGACAGTATCCTTGTATTTAATACAATCGGATGGGTAAGAAGTGATATTCTTACGATGCCATACAGTAATACGATAACCAGCGAAACCACTTTTACCGATACGTTGGGTAACGCAATTAAGAGCCAGGCAGCAAAGGAGGGTATGGTTCTTTACATAGAAAATATACCGGCCTATGGGTTTAAGAAAATCGTCATATCGAATCAGGATTATGAGGTTAAGTCCAGCCTGAGGATCGAAGAAGACCACCTGGAAAATTCTTATTTCTCCATTGACCTAAATGATAGAGGAGAAATCATTTCCCTCATAGATAAGCGGAACAAGAAGCAGGTATGCTGCGGCAAGCCGATGAATGTGCTTTGTGCCTTTGAAGATAAGCCGTTGCGTTTTGATGCCTGGGATATTGATGTCTTCTACCGGGAAAAACCGTATGGACCGATGCAGCTAATAAGCCGAAAGGTTGTTGAAAATGGTCCGGTCAGAGGAATCTTAAGGTTAACCTGGCAGTTTAATAATTCAATCATTCGCCAGGATATGACGATTTATCAGGATAAGGATCGGATTGATTTTGCAACACAGGTTTCCTGGAAGGAGGAGCAGGTTCTATTAAAAGCTTTCTTCCCGGTCGATATTCATTCCTCCGAAGCAACCTACGAAATTCAATTTGGTAATATCAATCGCCCAACCCATACGAATACGGAATGGGATTTTGCAAAGTTTGAAGTTTCCGCTCATAAATGGGTTGATTTATCGGAAGGCAGCTATGGGGTGTCCTTATTAAATGATTGTAAGTATGGATATGACATTCATGAGAATGTGATTGGTATCACCCTTATTAAATCAGCGGTTCGCCCGGATGAAACGGCAGATCGCGGGGAGCATACGTTTACCTATTCCCTTTATCCGCATAAGGGAGGTTGGCAGGAAAGTAACGTACAACAGTCTGCGATGGAGCTAAACGTATCCCTCGTTGGAAAGGAAACCGGCGGGGATGCCAAGCTAAATGATTCCTTTGGACTACTATCCGTAGATTCTGACCATGTCGTTATCGATACCGTAAAAAGAGCGGAAGAGGAAAGGGCATATATCATAAGACTCTATGAATTTAAGAATGAGAAAGAGCAAGGCATTACGATGTCCTTTGGGCTTCCTGTTAAAAAGGTGGTAGAGACAAACCTGATTGAGAGAGAATTGGGTGACGTAGACGTAACCGACGGACAAATTCATTTTGACATCACCGGATACGAAGTAAAGACATATAAAGTATACTTTTAAGTAAGGGTACCTAGGGAGTGCATTCAATATTTAGTTTATACGGAATCACTCCCTTTTTTGAAGGAATGAAGGAGCCTTGGTGTGGCGGATAGGAGGCAGCAAATTGTTACAAGTGAAAGGAATGTCATTCATGCTTGCATTAGAAGATGGAAATTTTCCTTTAAATTATCAGGGTAAATCGGAACTGTCGGGTCAGGAAGTTTATTCCTTTACCTTGGAGGAAAAAGAGATCGATGCTTCGGTAATTCTTCGGAAGGAGAATGGTGTACAGATTGGTACGGTAGCGGTTCATCTTAAGAATCAGCCATTTCGAGAAAATTATAATCTCGTAGAGCAGGCACCGATACAACTAACGATCGCTTTTGACGATCTTCCAAAACAGATGTGTGCAGTATATCAGCATAGGGACTGGTGGAGCCGACCTGCATTTATATCTTCCTACGAGGAGATCCCGGAAAGGACGCAATCCCTATATCTTCAGGGAGAGAAAAGCTATGGATATATTCTTCCTATGGTTGGAGAAAAAACAAAGACCTATCTGGCTAAAGGCACAAGGTCTGAGCTTACCTTTACGATGACAGCTTATACCGGAGGACTTCATCAGGTAGAGGATCTATGCTTTTTATTAAGTGAAGGGGAAGATCTGTATGAGATTATCGAACGGGTATTTAAAAAGGCATGCCAGTTAAAAAGGATACCCACGAAGGCGGATCGAAGATTTCCCGAGATGTTTGAGTATTTTGGCTGGTGCAGCTGGGATGCATTCTATACCGATATTTCCGAGAAAAAGGTGCTCAAAAAGGTACAGGAATTGAAGGAAAAGAAGATTCCGGTACGTTGGATTTTGCTGGATGACGGCTGGCTAAGTGTTAAAAACCAGTGTTTAACCGATTTCCGGCCGGATCCGATTAAGTTCCCAAAGGAATTTAAGAATATGACCAAAACGATTAAGGAAGAAACCGATATCCGTTGGATTGGTGTATGGCATGCTCTTGGCGGCTATTGGGGTGGAATAGCCCCGGAATCAGCTTTCGCGCAAGAATTAAAGGAGAATCTTTACGAAACAAAGAACGGTAAGCTGATTCCCCACTATGAGCCGGAAAAGGGCTTTGGCTTCTGGAGAAGATGGTATTCTTATCTAAGAGACCAAGGGATTGATTTTGTTAAGGTAGATGGTCAAAGTGCGTTAAAGAATTATTATAAAAACAATGAAGAGATTGCTAAGGTTGCTGCCGGTACACATACCGCACTAGAAGGGGCAGTATCCATGCTGATGAACGGAAATATCATCAATTGTATGGGAATGGCGATGGAAAATATACTCAATCGGCCGAACTCCTGTATTTCAAGAAACAGTGATGATTTCGTTCCAAATGAGGAAAAAGGCTTCCGTGAGCATATGCTGCAGAATACCTACAATGCGTTATATCATGACCAAGTCTATGTATGCGATTGGGACATGTATTGGACAAAGCATCCGGATGCCACAAAGCATGCTCTTGTTCGGGCAATCAGCGGCGGGCCGGTCTATGTTAGTGATCGAATTGGAGAATCGGTCTATGAGGAAATTCTTCCTCTGGTATATCACGACGGTAGAATTCTTCGGATGGATCGCTGTGCAAAACCAACGCTTGATTGCATCTTTCATTCGCCGCTGCAAGACCAGGTTCTAAAATTAACGAATACGGTGAATGGAACCGGGGCTATGGCAGCTTTTCCTATCAGTGAAACTAAGAAAGTCCTTAAAACAAAGCTGTCACCTTCCGAAATATATGATTTAAAGGGGGAGACCTTTGGTGCCTATCATTATTTTGACCGTTCCTTTACCATAATAAAACGGGAGGATTCTATTCCTGTGACACTAACGGAGAAGGATTATGCACTAATCTTGTTTCTTCCTATGAAGAAAGGAGTTACGCCGATTGGTTTAATTAATAAATACATGAGTGCCCATGCCATAAAATCCATTGCCTCCGGCGACACGCAGACGGTTATTACGTTGGTGGAGGGCGGTATCTTTGCTTTCTATAAACCGGAAACTCCCCACAGGGTCATAGCAAATGGCAATGACAGGACATATATGGTGCAAAAGAAAAATGGCTTTTACAGTATCGACCTCTCGGATTATATGGAAGAAGTCGTTGTAACCATTGAATAAAAGAAATAGCAGAAGAAAGGCGTGGTTTCTATTATGTACGAGCAGGAAAGAAAGCAGCTGCAAGAAATATGCAGATTATTATATGACCGTAATCTGGTATCTGCCAGCGATGGAAATATCAGTATGCGGGTGGGAGAGGGGCATATCCTGATTACACCCTCAAGAATGAATAAGGGTCTGCTGAATCCGGAAGATATGATTGTTTTGGATGGGAACGGGGTAGTTATTGAAGGAACGGGGAAGGCTTCCTCGGAATTTCCGATGCATCAGGCAATCTACCGAAAGGGGGGGGAGATCCGGGCAATTGTCCATACCCATCCGGTTTATGCTACCGCTTTTGCTCTGGCGGGAAAAACGATACCGGATAATTACCTGATTGAATCCAAGGTAATCCTTGGTTCAACTGCACTGGCGGAGTATGCAACTCCTGGTACCACCGAGATGGTTGATGTAATTTCACCCTATATCGATACGGTAAACAGCATCCTGCTTAAAAATCATGGCGCAATTACCTATGGTGTGGATCTTATCGATGCATACAATAGAATGGATGTATTAGAGGAAGTTGCAAAGACAATTATTATGTCAAAAATGATCGGGGAGCCGATTCTCATCAGCGAGGAAAATTTAGAAAAGTTAACCAAAAAGAAATGATAGAAAGAATTAGATGAAGGAGAGGAAGTATCGATGAAAAAGGTTTTGTCATTTACCAATTTAGACCCAGAGCTTATCGTTCCATTCGAGGAATTACAATCCGAACTTGGCTTTACGATGGCGAAAGAACAGGAAGCAGGAATTGAAGTAGCCGTTAGCAATACATCGAAAGGACTTATGGTTACCTTTAAAGATGGAAAAGCCGAGCTTAAATATCAGAATAAGGCTGCGCTATTCCGTGGACTGGGATTATTAATAGAGGCCATTAAGGAAGACCGCGAGGTGGAGTTGAAGGAACAGCCGTCATTTAAGCATCTGACCTACATGCAGGATAATTCCAGAAACGCTGTAAGTAATATTGATTCGGTAAAAAAACTCATTCGGCAGCTTGCCCTGATGGGATACGATTCCCTGATGCTTTATACCGAGGATACCTATGAAATCGAAGGTTATCCTTTCTTTGGCTATCAAAGAGGAAGGTTTCTTAAGCAGGAGCTAAGGCTTCTTGATACCTATGGGAAGCAATTTGGGATAGAACTGGTTCCCTGCATTCAAACCCTGGCTCATCTAAATGCGATATTTAAATGGAACTGCTTTGACGATATTCGGGATCTGGGGGATATCCTCCTATGTGGTAATGAAAAAACCTACAAGCTTATCGAAGCAATGGTTAAGACCTGCGCTGAAGTTTTTACTTCCCGAAGAATTAACATAGGTATGGATGAAGCGGAAATGCTTGGATTAGGAAAATACTTAAAGCTTCATGGGTATACAAAACCGGCAGCCATTATGGCAGAGCATCTGCATAAGGTACTGGAAATCTGTGAAAAGTACGGTTTGCAGGCAATGATGTGGAGTGATATGTTTTTTAAGATGCTGCCGGATAATGCGGATTACTACAACGTATCTGCGGATATAACAAACGAGATTAAGGAAAAGATACCGGAGAATGTGGAGCTCATCTATTGGGATTACTACTCCAGGGATAAATCAAAATATGACAAAATGATATCCCGTCATAAGCAACTATCCGATCGGATCGGTTTTGCAGGAGGAGCTTGGAAGTGGCAGGGATTCGCACCGCTTCTGCATCATAGCATGCTGGTATCCAGATTAGCACTGCAAAGCTGTATTGAATATGGAATAAAGGATGTTATTGTTACCGGGTGGGGTGACAATGGTTCCGAAACAGCAAACTTTGCAGTTGGGCCGGTTTTACAGCTATATGCCGAGGTGTGCTATAACGGTAATGATAGAGAGGAAGCGATTGCAAAACGGCTCTATACCTGCACCCATATGGATTTAGCAGACTATATGGAATTAGATTCCGTGAATCTTACACCGGATAATCCTTCCCCGGGAAGAGTATCCGTAGGGCCAGCAAAATATTTGTTTTACCAGGATGTTTTACAGGGACTTTATGATACCCATGTGGATCCAGACACCTATCCGGCGCATTACCATACATGTTATGAGACATTATCCGGTATTGCAGAGAAAGAGAATGAATATAACTATATTTTCAATACCCTGGCGAAGCTTGCCCATGTACTGGAACTAAAATGTGATATGGGAATCCGACTAAAGGCTGCCTATGACAGGAAGGATACCAAGGCGCTTGCTCAGATTACCAATGTAGATTGTCCGGAGTTGCTTCGTCGGATTGAGGAATTTCATGAGGCGTTTCGTTACCAATGGTACAAGGAGAATAAGCCGTTTGGATTTGATGTACAGGATATAAGGATTGGGGGGTTAAAGGAACGGATAAAGGCAGTGACCTGGAGAATTCAAAGCTACCTTGATGGGAAAACAGATCGGATAGAAGAACTGGAGGAGGAAAGGCTCGTGCTGGATCGAAGGGATAACCCGGGATACTCTACCTTACCTTTATGGCATAACGATTGGCAGAGAGCCGTTACCGCTTCGGTTTTATAACAGAGAAACCCCATGGATAATACTTAAATTTCGGGAGGAACAACATGGATAATAAAATAATGCTGATTACCTATGCGGATAGCTTTGGTAAGAATTTAAAAGAATTAAGGTTAATGCTCGATACTTATTTTAAAAAGGAAATTGGTGCGATTCATATCTTACCCTTTTTCCCGTCCTCAGGAGATCGTGGCTTTGCACCACTAACCTATGAAACCGTGGATCCGGAATTTGGAACATGGGAGGATATTGATGCATTGGCAAAGGATTATGAACTGATGTTTGATTTTATGGTGAATCATCTATCCAGGCGTTCGGAATATTTTTTAGACTTTATAGAGAACCACGATAATTCCCAATACAAGGATATGTTCCTAAGGTTTAAAAATTTTTGGCCGCAGGGGGAACCTACGGAGGAAGAAGTCACCATGCTGAATAAGAGAAAGCCTCATGCGCCCTGTGTTGATATTGAATTGGCGGATGGCACAACCGAGAAGATCTGGTGTACCTTCAGTGAGGAGCAAATGGATCTTGATTTAAACGCTGAGGTTACCTGGGATTTTGTTGAACGCTCCTTGGAATGCTTAATGAACCACGGCGCTTCTATAATTCGTCTGGATGCTTTTGCCTTTGCAACAAAGAAGCTGGGGACTTCCTGCTTCTTTGTTGAACCAGAGATGTGGGATCTAATGAAGCGCGTACAGGATATCTTAGACTGTAGAAATGTACCGATGCTGCCGGAGATTCATGACCATTATCATATCCAGGAAAAAATTGCGAACCACGGCTATTATGTCTATGATTTTGCCTTACCGGTACTGGTACTTCATACGATTTATACCGGAAGTGGTGAAAGGTTAAAGCACTGGTTAAAAATCTGTCCCAGAAAGCAATATACCACCCTGGATACCCATGACGGAATCGGAACGGTTGATGTTAAGGATCTTCTGACAGATGAAGAAATTGATGCGGTATGTAGTAAGACCTTGGAGCAGGGGGCAAACTTTAAGATGGATTACAGCGCCAAGGCAAAAGATAAGCCGGTAGTTTATCAAATTAATTGTACCTATTATTCAGCAGTAGGCAGTGACGAGGCATATTTACTTTCCAGGGCAATTCAATTCTTCGCTCCCGGAATTCCGCAGGTTTACTATGTGGGATTATTGGCTGGGGAGAATGATTATGAGTTAATGAAGCGAACCGACTTCCCAAGAAATATTAGTAGACACAATTATACGATAGAAGAGATTGCGGAAGAGGTTAAGAAACCAGTTGTAAAAAAATTAAATAAATTAATGCGTTTTCGCAATGCATATCCCGCCTTTGATGATGCCTGTATCGTAGAGGATACCGAAGACCATATCCTTAAGATTCATAGAGTAAACGGCCAGTATGAAGCAATATTAGAGGCGAACCTAAAAGATTATCAATATACGATCACTTACCGAGATACGAAAACCGACAAGTGGTGCAAATTGTAAAATATTGTTATGCGTATAATAAGTCATTATAAGACTTTGACAGGAATATAGATGCCATCCTATGTATGCACATGGTTTTTCTATTACTACTTGTCAATACATAAATTGTGCAAATTGACAAAGTCAATTTTATGAATCGGCTTTTGACACTCAAATCATAAAATACATATCAGATATTGAGAGGTATGATAGACAATGGAATGTTATATCAAGGATTATCCAAGACCACAGTTTGTTCGAAATCATTGGGTAAATTTAAATGGTGTATGGGAATTTGCTTTTGATGATACCAATGTAGGAGAAAAGGATCGATGGTACCAGAAGTTTAAAAAAACGCATGAAATTATGGTACCCTTCCCCTATGAAACAAAGGCTAGTAAAATTGAACAGCAAGAAGTCCATGATCATGTTTGGTATCATAGGCAAGTTGAGATTGAGAAAGCGTTTCAAAAGGTAATCCTTCACTTTGAAGGCAGCGATTATGAAACGAAGCTTTGGGTCAATGGAAGCTATATCGGCAATCATGTGGGTGGTTACAGCCGTTTCTCCATGGATATTACCAATGCCCTGGTGCCGGGTACCAATGATATTGTGGTAAAAGTATCCGATTCTTTAGAACGAACTATACCAAGAGGGAAGCAGCGCTGGAAAGAAGAAAGCTTTGAGTGCTGGTATGTACAAACGACAGGTATCTGGAAAACCGTATGGCTGGAGTATCTTCCGGAAGCATCCATTCAATCCGTTAAGATGACGCCAAATAGAGAGAAAAAGATATTAGATCTGGAATGGAATATGGATTCGCCTGTATATGGTGAGGAACTACTCTTGAAAACAGAGGTAAGCTACCAGGGGCAATTTGTTAATAGTATTATCATACCGGTACTTAATAAACAGGTACACTCCCAAATTGATATCTTTTCAACAAAGGTTGGAAATTGGGGTTTAAGAGCTTGGACCCCATGGGATCCGGCACTTTATGATATTAAGTTTACCTTGTGGCAGGAGGGGCGATGCATCGATACCATCGGTTCTTATTTTGGCATGAGAGACATCCGTATCGAGGGAGAGCATGTCCTACTTAACGGTGATCCAATCTATCAGAGGCTAATTCTGGATCAGGGATATTGGAAGGATTCGCATCTGACTCCACCGAGTGAAGAGGCTCTGGCTGAAGATATTGATAAAATTCTTCAGATGGGTTACAACGGGGTACGTAAACATCAAAAGGTTGAGGACGAGAGATTCTTATATTGGTGTGACGTAAAAGGATTGCTGGTATGGAGTGAAGCTCCTGCCACTTATTATTATAATGATGAGATGGTACAGGAGTTTATGAAGCAATGGATGGATATCGTAAGGCAAAATTATAATCATCCAAGTATTATCACTTGGGTGCCGATCAATGAATCCTGGGGTGTCCCTGCCATTAAGAATAATAAACTTCAGCAAAAGTTTACAGAGGCAATCTATTCGATTACAAAAGCACTGGATCCTTATCGTCCGGTAATTGTGAATGATGGGTGGGAACATACCGTATCTGATATTATCACCCTTCATGATTATCAAGCATCCGGG
Source organism: Lachnospiraceae bacterium (assembly GCA_015057615.1). Classification (GTDB taxonomy): domain Bacteria; phylum Bacillota; class Clostridia; order Lachnospirales; family Lachnospiraceae; genus Mobilitalea. The sequence continues at coordinate 48,012 of SVEA01000102.1, forward strand.
GAAAAATTTTTAAAGAAATACCTAGATCGAAAGGAGCAGCTGCTTGGGAATGAAGAAAGCTTCAACGGCGGACGCTATGCCTTTGCCAAGGGATATGCATATAAGGGGCAGCCGGTAATCATCAGTGAATATGGTGGTATTGCATTTCAAAATGACGATGCCGGATGGGGCTACGGGGATAAAGTCAGAACGGAAGAGGAATATATTGAGAGATTTGCTTCCATTACAACGGCAATCAAAAAGGTTCCTTATATTACCGGTTATTGCTATACACAGGTAACGGATGTGCAGCAGGAGATTAACGGTTTAATGAGCAGTGATCGAGAATTCAAAGTGGACTGTCAAAAAATTAAAGAAATAAATCAGAAAAAGTTCGGATACTAAACTTAAATTTACTGAAAGTCGATGCAAAGAAGGATGGAGGTATCATGGAAATCTTATTATCAAATTTAGATTGGCAGTTAAAAGGCTATTGGCCGTTTGTTCCAATTAAGGAGAAAAGCATGGAAACCGGTCAGCAGCTTCACGGGGTAACATCCTGGATACCGGCTACGGTTCCCGGCGGAGTCCATTATGATTTGTATCGAGCTGGATTAATTGAAAATCCCTATATTGGTATGGATAGCTTAAAATGTGAATGGGTAGAAAATCGCTGGTGGATGTACCGTACAACATTTACTATTCCGTCCTTGGAGCCGGGACGGAAAGTAGAATTGATCTTTGAAGGCTTGGACTATGAAGCCATGATCTATGTGAATGATTGCCTTTTAGCAGAACATAAGGGAATGTATGAGGCATGCAAAGTGGATATCACAGAAGTTGGTAAGAAAGAGAATAAATTGGTTGTCTTATTTAAGGGTGTACCGCAGGAAATGGGCCAAATCGGATTTACGTCTAGAACTTCAACGCAGAAAAGTCGATTTAACTACAAATGGGATTTTTCTACAAGGCTTGTAAATATCGGTTTTTGGAAAGATGTAAAGTTAAAAATTAAAGAAGACATCGAAATCGCAGATATCTACATTCATTCCGATATAGCAGATAATCAGGGTATTATTTGCATCAATGGTGCCATAGAAAGGCGATGCGAAGAGTTTTCCACCCTTAAGGTAAAGGTTTTCGAACCAGAAGAGGGAGCTTGTATCTATGATAATACAGTACAAATTGGAGAGAAACAGCAATTTAGCGAAGACATCCGAATAAATCAACCGGAGCTTTGGTACCCAAATGGCAGTGGAATGCAGCCTTTGTATACGATAAAACTTATGGCAGAAGTAAATGGCAAAGAAACCCCTCTTTGTTCCAAAAAAATTGGAATTCGTAGTCTATCCTATGCGTTAAATGAACGAGGACAGAAAGATGCATTGCCTTATACCTTTGTAATTAATGGAAGGAAAACCTATATTAAAGGCGTAAATATTACACCGATTGATCATATCTACGGCAATGTTACTAGAGAGCAGTATACATATTTAATTGATTGTGCAGTGAATGCGAATGTGAATATGATTCGGGTCTGGGGTGGAGGACTAATTGAAAAAGAATGGTTGTATGAGCTTTGTGATGAAAAAGGAATTTTAATCTGGCAGGAATTTATTCAGTCCAGCTCTGGCATTGATAATAATCCTTCGACGGATCCCCAGTTCCTACAGCTATTGAAAGTAAATTCCATTGCAGCAATCAAAGAGAAACGAAACCATGTATCGCTGACGGTATGGAGCGGAGGTAATGAATTAATGGAGGCTCCCGATACACCTTGCGGATATGATAATCCGAATATTGCTATGCTAAAGGAGCTTGTAGAACGATATGATCCAGTAAGAATGTTTCTTCCAACCTCTGCTTCCGGTCCAAGACAGTTTCTCTCCTTTGATAAAGGGGTAAGCCATGATGTCCATGGAAGCTGGAGATATGAAGGGAATCCAAAACATTACCGGATGTATAAGGCTTCTGATAACCTATTTCACAGCGAGTTTGGCATGGATGGTACTTCAAATATAAAAAGCCTTCGAAAAATTCTCCCAGAATCTGCACTTTACCCGACACCAATGTCAGGAAATCCATATTGGCAACATCACGGAGAATGGTGGGGCACCTATGGACGGGACACGCAGATGTTTGGTCCTATTTCGGATTTAAGTTTATTTACGCAATGTAGCCAGTATATGCAAGCGGAGGGGCTTCGTTTTATTATTGAGTCGGATCGCCGAAGAAAGTATCAAAATAGCGGATGTATCGTTTGGCAGCTAAATGAGCCTTGGCCGAATGCTTCCTGTACCAATCTTGTCGACTATTTTGGCGATGCTAAGCCAGCCTACTATGAGGTGAAAAGAACCTATGCTGAGATACATGTTTCCATGGAGTACCAAAAGTTAGATTACTCCTTAGGGGAATTGTTTTCCGAGAATATCTTCCTCCATAATTCTACGGAAGCATTTGAAGGAAGTATCCTGGCTAGAGTGCGGAACTTGGATGGCTCTACGGTATTGGTAAAGTCTTATGAGGGCTGCTTTAATGAGAATTCTTGCACCAATGCTGGAAAACTCGAATTTAGTATTGAAAATGTAAGCAATGTCTTCTTTGTTGAATTGAAAGCAGTTAAAGAAGATACGTTGGTAAGTGAAACGGTATACCTATTTGCCTTGCAAAAGGAACATCTATTTGAAGACTTAAAGCATAGTAGAGCAAATGTCGAGCTGCGGGAACTGCATTCTAGTATCAATGATCGAGGGGATATTGAAAAAACCTTCTGTATTAGAAATACGGGGAAAGAAACGGCAGTTCAAGCCGGTATTGAAATGATGGAGGATGGTACCTGGATGCTGGCTGACGATAACTATGTATTTCTGTTCCCGGAGGAGGAAAAGAGGATTAAGGTTCAAGTAAGAAGAAAAAGAGCAGGCACATTTTTAAGTACTGAAAATTTACCTGAGGGATATCCATTCGATATAAACTTTCAGGCGGTTTGGCTGGGATCCGTAAAACCTTAAATGCAGTAGGATAAGTAGAAAAATTCAGTTAAATTACCATAAGTATGGGAGGCACAGGAATGAAAAAGAAAAAATTATATATGATTGGAAATTCACATATTGATCCGGTATGGTTTTGGAACTGGGATGAAGGGATGCAGGAGGTCAAGGCAACCTTTGCATCGGTTTTAGATCGAATGAAGGAATATGAGGAATTTAAATTTACCTCTACCTCCACCGCATTTTTTGAATGGATAGAGAAGACGGTCCCAACCATGTTTGAAGAGATTAAACAGAGAGTGGCAGAAGGCAGATGGGAATTAACCGGAGGCTGGTTTATTGAGCCGGACTGCAACCTGCCCTCGGGAGAGGCATTCGTCCGCCAAGGACTGTATGGGCAGCGTTATCTAAAGGAAACGTTTGGTAAGATTAGTAAAACAGGCTCCAATGTTGATAGCTTTGGCCATGGATCCAATCTGCCGCAGTTTTTAAAGAAAAGTGGAATGGATAACTATGTGTTTATGAGACCAAGACTGGATAACCCTGTGTTCGTATGGGAAAGTGCTGACAAAAGCAGTGTCAATGCCATCACTTTGCCCGGCGAATATACCACCTGGTTCTATGATGCAACGAAGAAGAATATTGAGGACACCCTTGCTGCAATGAAGGATTATGATAAGATGCCCTGCTGCTACGGTGTTGGAAATCATGGCGGCGGACCAACGAAAGAAAACATCGAAAGCATCAGAAAGCTAAGAGAAGAGTATCCGGATACGGAGCTTTCCTTTTCCTCCTACGAAGAATTTTTTAAAGACATAAAGGGACTTCCTCTTCAGAAGAAAAAGCAGCCCTTTGAGAAAATTAATCCAGGCTGCTATGCAATGGATTCAGAATTAAAAAAAGCAAACCGCCTTAGTGAGACAAGATTACAGCAGGCAGATATGCTGCTTTCCATTGGAGCAGCTGTCACCGGTAATTGGCTTAAGGAAGCAGGTAAAATGAAGGAGTTATGGAAGCTTCTTCTATTCAATCAGTTCCACGATACCTTAGGAGGAACCGCGATTAAGGAAGCGCGAGATGAAGCAATCATGCAGTTTGGAACGGTGAGTGCTAATTGCGGTGCATTAAAAGCAGTTGCGATGCAATCGATTGTTAACGAAGTGGATACCACCGGCAGCGGTTTCCCTCTTTTTCTCTTTAACTCCGACGGTAAAGAATTCTGTGGATTTGTCACGATTGAATTAAACTGGTTCTGTAAGCATCCATTGAAGCTTCTGGATCCGCAGGGAAAGGAGGTCCCTTATCAAAGGGTGCATACGAAAGCAAAGGTGCGTAACTATAATCTGGGTGGAAGAAGAAATATCGTATTCCATGCGGACATTCCTCCCTGTGGTTACAGCATATATCGGCTGCTTATTGAAGAACCATTCCTATGCTACAACAATGAAATGGAACTGGATCATACGGATTCCTATCTCATGGAAAATGAATATATCAAAGTTACCTTTGATAAAGAGACCGGCTTCTTAAACTCTCTATTCGAGAAAAAAACCGGGTATGAAAGTATCAAAAGACCGGTTTCCTTGCAGGTTTGGAAGGATGAAAGGGACACTTGGGGTAATATTCAGGAAAGGCATTATAAAGATACTGGAGAAACCTTTCGTTTGCTTTCCATTGAAAAAGTGGAAAGCGGTAAAATAAGGGAATGCATTCGTGCTATCTATGAGCATGAAGGCAGCCGATTGGAGCAGCGTTATTATCTTTATGCAGGAGAAAAGGAAATCGTTGTGGAAAATGTACTCTATTGGGATAAGGATTGGCATACGTTAAAATTTGAATATCCGCTCGAAATAGCAAAACCCCTGACAAGAGCAGAGGGTTCTTATGAGATCATCGAAAGAGAAATCCAGGACGAGGATGAATATTATATGCACCGTTTCTTAGATGTTACAGAAAAGGGCAGGGAAGGGCTGGCGATCGCCAATGATAGTAAGTATTCTTTCAGTTTTAGCAAGAGGTCTCTTCTTATAACCGTAGCCAGAAGCGCAATGTATGCCCAAGGGTATGGTAAGAATTGGTACAACCCACTGGAAAGTTATGAATTCGCTGATATTGGTAAGCAGTCGTTTACTTTCGTCCTTAGACCCCATAAAGAGACGCTGCCGGCTGCAGAGCTTTACCGAATGGCCCGCAGGGGGAATGGCTCCTTTGACTATCTTGCAGATAATTGCCATAGTGGAAAGGAACGAAGAACCGCCTTTTCCATGGCTTCCACCGATCAACCGGAGGTAGCAATTATGGCAGTTAAGAAAGCGGAGGATGATGAGGATTATATTGTGCGAATCTTAGAGCAGAGCGGAAAAGATCAATCTTATTGCCTGAACTTTCTGGGAGTAAACTATAACCTTTCCATTGGCCGTAATGAGATTCAAACCTTAAAAATTAATCCAATGTCTAAAGTGATAAAGCAGGTTAATTTACTGGAATTTGAGTAAATTTATGTATGAATTAATAAAAACGTATGTGAGCAATGCGATCGGAGCTAAAGATCATGAACTTGTTTTTTGTTCATGATATAACATGGTTACCATCAGTAAAGGAATAATCCGATTATTTAAGGTGAGAAGGTTACAATTACTATCATAGAAGTCGGAATAATTATGACCGCGTTGAATTGATTCATGAAAAGTAAGAAAGTGAGGTAAGCAGATTGGAGAAAAAGTATAAGTATCAGGACGAAAGCTTAAGTTTTAAAGAACGTGCAGAGGATATGGTTGCCTATATGACGGTAGAAGAGTGTGCCGGTCAGATGCTATTTAACAGTGCCAAGATAGAACGCTTGGGAGTTGAGTTCTATAATTGGTGGAATGAGGCGCTGCACGGTGTGGCAAGAGCAGGTATGGCCACAGTGTTTCCACAGGCAATCGGCTTGGCGGCAACCTTTGATGATGAATTACTTGAGAAGGTTGCGGATGTAATCGCTGCGGAGGGGCGTGCAAAATATAATGCATACCAGAAGCAGAAAGATTACGGCATCTATAAAGGCATCACCTTCTGGTCTCCGAATGTCAATATATTCCGTGATCCTAGATGGGGCAGAGGTCAGGAAACCTATGGCGAGGATCCGTATTTAACCTCGAAACTAGGGGTGGCCTTTGTGAAAGGCTTACAAGGAAAGGACGAGAAGTATTTAAAGACGGCAGCCTGTGCTAAGCATTATGCAGTACATAGCGGTCCGGAGAAATCACGTCATGAATTTAATGCGGTTGCCACGCAGCAGGATATGGAAGAAACCTATCTGCCTGCCTTTAAGGCATTGGTGGATTGCGGTGTGGAAGGTGTTATGGGTGCATATAACCGGACCAATGGAGAGCCTTGCTGTGGAAGTAAGACACTGCTAAAGGAGTTATTAAGAGAAAAGTGGGGCTTTGACGGTTATGTTACCTCCGACTGCTGGGCGATTTCCGATTTTCATCTACATCATAAAGAAACCAGTACGCCTACGGAATCCGTAGCCCTGGCTTTGGAAAATGGCTGCGACTTAAATTGCGGGAATATGTATGCCTATCTGTTGCAGGCATTACAGGAGGGTAAAATAACCGAGGAACAAATTCGGACATCCGCAAAACGTCTGATTACCACCCGAATGAAGCTAGGTATGTTTGATGAAAAGACACCTTTCGATGATATTCCTTACGATATCGTTGATTGTGAGGAGCATCGTGCCCTGAATCTGGATGTGGCAAGAAAATCCTTAGTTCTGCTAAAGAACAACGGAATACTTCCGCTGGACAAGGCAAAGATACAAAATATTGCGGTCATGGGTCCGAATGCGAATTCTATCATTGCTCTGGAGGGTAATTATCATGGCACAGCGAATCAGTATCACACCGTACTGGAGGCAATTCGGAAGGAGCTTCCGAATGCAAGAGTTAACTACTCCGAGGGATGCCATTTGTTTGAGTATAAATTAGAAGATCCGGGCTATGCAGGGGATCGTCTTGGTGAGGTTAAGACTCAGGTTGATCTGGCGGATGTCGTGGTCGTTGTAACCGGTCTTGACGAAACCCTCGAGGGTGAGGAAATGGTCGGAAAAGATATCTCCGGAGATAAGGATACGTTACTGCTGCCGCAATGTCAGAGAGACTTGATTCGTACCGCCTGTGAAAGGAATAAGCCGGTAATCCTTGTGAATATGACCGGAAGTGCGATTGATTTTGAGTATGGCAATGAGCATGCCGATGCTATCCTACAAGCATGGTATCCGGGTGCTATGGGAGGTAAAGCGATTGCCGACTTAATCTTTGGTAACTACAGTCCATCTGGACGGCTTCCGGTAACCTTCTATCGGGAGGATAATCCGCTTCCTGATTTTGAGGATTACTCCATGGAGGGTAGAACCTACAAATTTATCAAAGAGGAGCCATTGTTCCCGTTCGGTTATGGGTTAAGTTATACAAAATTCTCCTACGTTGATCTTACGCTGGATAACACTAAGCTACAGCCCGGGCAGGAGGTAACCGGAACGGTAACGGTTAAGAATATCGGGAATCGTCAGGGAGATGAAATCGTTCAAATTTATCTTAAGGATGAGGAAGCAAGTGTAAGGGTACCAAATCATAAACTATGCTTCATTAAACGTGTTTCTTTAAACCCGGGAGAAGAGGTTAAGGTAGATTTTACCATTGCTGCGGAGCAATTTATGATCATAAAAGAAGACGGTGTTAAGGAATATGAACCTGGCACCTTTACCATATCTGCAGGAGGATGCCAGCCGGATAATTATAGTGAAGCTTTAAGCGGTTCCGAAACGATTTGCTGCAAGGTAGTGCTATAATATATAATCTATAATAAACGAAAGCTGCTGTAAATATATTGCGTATATACAGCAGCTTTTTACGTACGCCCAGCATGGGCGCAATCTAACGAGTGCAAGTCGTGATAATCTTGGCTTTGAATGTGAAGGCGCAGAATCCCTTGGTGAGGGGTTAAGGCAAAATATGGAGGCGTCACAGGCGTTCTTTCGTCGGCGCAAAGCCAGACATGGGCAGTTCTTCATAAAACAGATAATGAGAAGAGACTATACTATTCCATGGAGAATACACTTCTTGGAAGAATGCGCCTATCTGGACATCTATGATTTATCGGAAAAACAATGGGCAATTATTAAGAAAGGGAACCGCTTTTATAGGAGGTTTATTGCAGAACAACCTCTCTCTGTATTCGTGCAGATAGAAAAAGCTAAACTTTGTGATAACTTGGCTTTCCTTGTACAATCGTGATTTTACGGTTGACGAAACAAAGAATTGTTTGTAATGTAGTACTTGAAAGAGCTATAATAAGGATGGTATTAACATATATAATGAAATAGCTTATAAAATACTTTTATAAGTGCATATTATTTAAGGTTTCTTTACACTTATTTGTATTTCAATTTTTATATGTATTTTAATTTATATTTCGTTATTCTTTGAAATTTTTGAATATCATAGAGTGCATTTTATTTTGCAGCAATACTTAACCAGGTGTTTATTTTAATTTAGCACCGTTGCCATGCTTATACTTATAGAAAGGCTGCAAAATTCTTTCTTATAATAGTTTATGTACACATCCGGAAACGGTGGTTCACGAGAGGAGGAATTATTTTGATTTTTAAGAATGCAGAGGTGTTTTACAACAAAGGTTTTCATAAGGCAGATATTAAAATTAAAGGTGATAGGATCACGGAGATCGGTGAAAATCTGCAAGGGGATGAAACGATCGATTTAGACGGGAAGATGCTCTTACCGGGATTTATCGATTTGCATTCCCACGGACGGGAAGGTCTTGATTTTTCAACGGCAACGTCGGAGGAAATGGCAAAATTGCGTTTATCCTATGCGGAAATCGGAGTTACTTCCATATTAGCAACCTCCATGACAATGGGATTTGAGATAACCGAAAATATCATGAAAAATATTCGTCAGGCGATCAAAGCAAATACTCCGGGAAGCCGCATCCTTGGCATCAATATGGAAGGGCCTTTTTTAGGAGCAGACCGGAAGGGGTGCCACGACGGGCATTACTTATTGCCTCCGGATCAAAAGGCGTTTGAGAATTGGGATGCTCTATCGGGCGGAAATGTAAAAATGGTAGATATCGATCCTAATTTACCGGGATCCATGGAATTTATCAAGAAAAACAGTAAATCAAAGGTGATCTCACTGGCGCATACCAGTGCGGATTATGAGACTGCATGTGAGGCGGTAAAAGCAGGGGCTACGCATGTGACGCATATGTTTAATGCGATGAATGGCCTCCACCACAGAGATCCCGGAATCATTGGCATGGCTTACGATTATCCGGTAAATGCGGAACTGATCTGTGATGGAATCCATATACATCCTACGGTAATCCGAATGATGTTTGATTTGATGGGAGATCGGCTTGTTATTGTATCCGATTCCATGAGTGCTGCCGGTTTAGGAAATGGAGAATATGAACTTGGCGGACTTAAAGTATTCGTAAAGGATAGAAAGGCTACGTTGGCTGGTGGTACAATTGCAGGTTCAACAACGAATGTATTTGAGGAAGTAGCAAATGTAATTCGGTTTGGAGTACCGAAAGAGAAAGCCATCCTTAGTGCAACCCTAATTCCGGCCAAGGCGATTCATGCGGATCATGAGGTGGGAGAGATCGCAGTCGGCAAAAAAGCGGATCTATTAATTGTATCACCGGATTTCAAGCTGGAGCAGGTATATATCAGCGGTGAAGTGTTCCAAAGATAATCAACGCTTCTGTCCTAATCAAGGTATTGATTTCGAAAACTTCTGTCCTACACAATAAGCTTATTTTGAGAGCTTTGCTGCATACAATGAATTGATTTTGAGAGCTTCGCACTTCATGATTACTCTGTACAATAATTAGATTTTGGGATTCTTCGTAATTATCGTAATACGCGATGCGATCCGGAGGTTACTTTACTTTTTGGTAAAGTAATCATATAATAGTATTGTAATGAAATTATATGGAAACCTTTTGAGTAAGCATAAAACCATAGAGGTATGTTGAAACACGGAGTGGGGCAGCATAAAAATATGGTTAAAAAGGAGGATGCTGCGATGAAATTAATTTATGCGATTGTACGAAATAATGATAGCAGCAAGGTGACGGACAGCCTAAATAGAAAGGGCTTTTATGTTACGAAGGTGGCATCATCAGGCGGCTTTCTGCGGCAGGGAAATACTACATTAATGGTTGGGACAGAGGATGATAAGGTAGAAGAAGTCATGGAAATATTAAAGAGAGAATGCGGCCCGAAACAGGAGGTTTTTACGAATCCGGTCGGCTCCTTTAATTCGGTTGCAACGAATGTTATGACAACCGTAAGCGGCGCTACGGTTTTTGTGACTGATGTGAAGTATTTTGAAAAGATTTAATGGCACTTATACGAATAACTTAATATCACGGAATATTCCGCTACTAAAATAGTAAGAAAACAATGTAACAGAAAGAAAAGAAGGTATCCTTTTCTGAGGTTATATTGTTTTCTTTTTTGCTGTATAAACAAAATGTTAGTGTAAATTAGACCAGATAAAGGTTCTTCATTTCCGGTGCTTTTTCTGTTACTGTTCACACATGGGCAAAGTCTATAATATGATTTCGACAAATGATATCCGATAAGGAGTATTTGCATTCGTTGGTACTTTGGCTCCGTATTTTAGAGCCTTATGTACCGCTACGTAATGAATCTTAAGCGAAAGCGTCTCCGATTCGGATACATTTGACGAAATCATAACATGGTATACATGGTGGGTGTGAACAGTAACCTTTTTCTTTAATTCGTACCGGTAGTATTCGAAAGTTGTCTTGACGGGTACTCCTGCCTAAGGTAAAATTATATTTGTCTGGGAATTTCATATGTTTCGTGACATAATGATATCGGAGGTAACGCTTTGAAAAAAGTATTTACATATATAAAGCCTTATACCATGCGTATGCTATTCGGATTGGCGATTAAGATTTTGGGATCCCTAATGGATCTTGGGCTTCCATGGGTGTTGGCATATATTCTGGATGATATTATTCCTTATAAGAAGATTTCTCTTATTCTTTGGTGGGGAGTGGCTATGATTCTGCTTTCCGTCGGTGCCAGAGTCTTTAATGTAAGCGCAAATCGTATGGCATCCAAGGTAGCAAGGGATGTGGTCGAAAATTTACGGCATGATTTATTTAACAAAATTCAAAGCCTATCCGGTGCACAGCTCGATTATTTTACAGTACCTTCCCTGGAGGCGCGTATGACCACGGATACCTATAACATTCATCAGATGATCGGAATGATGCAGCGGATCGGTGTGCGGGCGCCCATTCTCCTAGTAGGAGGAACGATTATTACCAGTACATTGGAGCCGGTGCTTACCTTGGTATTGGCAGGAATACTTCCACTTCTCGGGATCGTGGTATTTCTTGTATCAAGGAAGGGAATCCCGCTCTATACGGATCTACAGCTGTCTATTGACCGGATGGTAAGAGTTGTCCGGGAAAATATAAGCGGTGTACGTGTTATCAAAGCGCTGTCAAAGACACCGTATGAAAAGGATCGTTTCTCCAAGGTGAATAGAGAAGTATCGGATAAGGAACAAAAGGCAGGATTAACCATGGCAATTACCAATCCGGTCATGAACTTTCTGTTGAATTTCGGTCTGACTTTAGTGGTCGTTGTCGGAGCCTTTCGTGTAAATCTCGGTATCTCGGAGCCGGGGAAGATTGTAGCATTTCTATCCTATTTTACGATTATGCTCCATGCTGTTATGGCGATCAATCGTATCTTTGTTGTTTATTCGAAGGCAATTGCTTCTGCCATTCGTATTGAAGAGGTACTAGAGGCACCGGAGGATCTCAAGGAAGTTCCGATTGCCGCAGTAGAAACCAAAAATCATATTGAATTTGATCATGTCAGCTTTTCCTATACCGAAGAACCCTGTATTACGGATATCAACTTCTCCCTGAAGAAGGGCGAAAGTCTGGGCATTATTGGGTCTACCGGTTCCGGCAAGACAACGCTGATTAATCTATTGATGCGTTTCTATGATGTGAAGGAAGGAAGTATACGAATCGACGGGCGGGATGTAAGGAGCTTTCCGAAGGAGGAGCTGCACCGGAAATTTGGTGTCGTTTTTCAGAATGACGTCTTATTTGCAGATACCGTTGCCGAAAATATCCGCCTTGGCAGAGAGATCCCCGAGGATACTCTGTGGGAAGCGGCAGAACATGCGCAGGCAGCTTCCTTTCTGGAGCAATTGGATGGTAAGCTGGGTTATAAATTGGCGATAAAGGGCAGCAATTTAAGCGGCGGGCAGAAGCAGAGGCTGCTCATAACAAGAGCGCTTGCCGGGAAGCCGGATATACTAATTTTAGATGATTCCTCCAGTGCTCTGGATTATAAGACAGATGCCAATCTTCGAAAGGCGATCCGCGGTAATTATGAAGGAACCACAGCAATCATGATCGCGCAGCGGATTAGCTCCGTTCGGAAGCTGGACCACATTCTTGTGATTGAGGACGGGCAGATGGCAGGGTATGGCACGCATGAGGAGCTTTTAGAAAAATGTGATGTGTATCAGGAAATTTATCAATCGCAGACCATGGCGTGATTGTTATAGAAGGAAACGTCGCAGTTGATTTGTGTACTAATTGCTATATGAAATCAGCTTTCAATGAGCTTATATACCGCGGATATTATATTATTATAGTGGTGAATTTTTATGAGTTACTCTTATATACTTTATGAATTTTTCTTTTGGCTCTGTTGTACCAGAAAGGAAGATTCATTAGTATATTGTAACGAGTAAATCTGAGCCAGGATAACAATATAATATGGTATTCAATCGGCTGCTGATTTCATCAAGCAAAGGTTGTTTTTACTGTGAAGTTTTTAGTTACCGATTTGAAAAGAGGTGCTAGCATGCCGGCAAACATGAATACCGGAAAAAGAAAAATGAGTGATAAAACAGAGAAGCCGAAGGACAGAAAATATGTCTATCACTGCATTGGGCATTACCTTATGCAATACAAATATCTTTTACTGTTGGCGATCGTATTGACAATAACCAGTAACCTCCTTGCCCTCATCGGGCCGATGCTGTCTGGGCGGGCAATCGATGCGATTGAACCGGGAAAGGGCAGTGTAAACTTTACCGTTGTATTCTATTATGCCGGCTGGATGCTTCTGTTTTACGTGGTTTCTTCCGCCCTATCTTTTTTATTAGCGAATATAATGATTCGCCTGAGTCAAAAGATAATCCGAAAAATGCGGGAAGATGTTTTTCATAAATTAGCGGATCTGCCGGTAAGTTTTTTTGACCGGAATCAGGCGGGAGATATTATCAGCCGGATTTCCTATGATATCGATACGGTCAATACCTCCCTGTCAAATGATTTGGTTCAGATTTGTGCCAGTGTAATTACGGTAGTCGGTTCCTTTTTCATGATGGTGATCATTTCACCGCAGCTGGTACTGGTGATGCTCATTACAATCCCGCTTGCCCTTTTATATACCCGCTATATGTCAAAAAAGGTAAGGCCGCTCTTTCGGAAGCGGTCAGCAATGCTGGGAGAAATGAATAGTTTTGTAGAGGAAATGGTGTCAGGGCAGAAGACGATCAAAGCTTATGCGGCGGAAGAGACGGTTATGGATCGCTTCGATAAGGTGAATAAGGAAACGGTGGATGCATATTATACAGCAGAATATTATGGAAGCATGACCGGACCCACGGTGAACTTCATCAATAACTTATCCCTGTCATTGATTACGGTATTCGGTGCCATTCTGTATTTGTTCGGAAATTTATCCCTTGGAAATATTTCCTCCTTCGTACAGTACAGCCGGAAGTTTTCCGGTCCGATCAATGAGACCGCCAATATTATAAGTGAATTACAATCGGCAGCAGCAGCGGCTGAGCGGGTCTTTAAGCTGATCGATGAGCAGCCCGAACCGGAGGACAGTCCGGAGGCAGAAGCGCTGACTGAGGTGGAAGGAGAGGTATCGATTGAAAATGTATCCTTTGGCTATCTGCCGGATAAAATCGTTATAAAAAATCTATTTCTTAAGGCGCAGCCGGGCAGCCTTACGGCAATTGTCGGCCAGACCGGAGCAGGCAAAACAACGATTATTAATCTTCTGATGCGTTTTTATGATGTCTGGGACGGGAAGATCTTCGTGGATCAAAAGGAAATAAGGGATTTGACCAGGAGCAGCCTTCGAAAGTCCTATGCAATGGTGCTCCAGGATACCTGGCTTTTTGCAGGTACCATTTTTGATAATATCGCCTACGGAAAAGAGAATGCCACGATGGAGGAAGTGATTGCTACAGCAAAGCTGGCAGGGATCCATTCCTTTATTAAAAGACTTCCGCAGGGGTATCAAACCATAGTAAATGAGGACGGTATCAATATTTCTAAAGGGCAGAAACAGCTCATAACCATTGCGCGTGCCATGCTTCTGGATGCTAAAATGCTGATTCTTGATGAGGCTACCTCTAACGTTGATACCCGAACGGAGATCAAGATTCAAAAGGCGATGCATAAGCTGATGGAGCAGAAAACCTGCTTTGTTATCGCCCATCGTCTGTCGACCATACAGGGAGCCGATAATATCCTGGTGGTTGATCAGGGAAATGTAGTGGAGCAAGGCACCCATAAGGAACTGATCGAGAAAAAGGGATACTATTATCGGTTGTATATGTCCCAGTTTGAGTAAGGACGGACAAATTTTCCATTTACATGTACTTATAGCTATAAATTAATTATAATATTGCATATCTCCCAATCTGAGTAAGAATGTGAAAATTTTCCATTTACGACATGTACTTATAGCTATGAATTAAATATAATGTATATGATTGTTACTCTTAGATGGTTAATAAGAAAGGAGATTTTATGCAAAAACGAAAAACTGTTGTCTCAATTATATTAGCATTATCATTACTTATGAGTAATAATTATGCATTTGCTGCAACAAATGAAGTGAATAGTGATATAATAATTAATACTCATTATTTTTTACTTGGAGAGGGCACTACTGTAAATAGTCAAAATTCAGGATCTTCAACTAGGGGTGTTTTATATCCTGTTGGTACGATAAAGATTGATGACGTTTTAGGCGCTACCAGCGGAAAGTATCAAGCAGATACTAAAAGTGCAGTCTTGAGTAAATTATTATCTAAATCATTTGATTTGATTAAAGGAATACCAGTTATCGGGAATATATATACGACTGGTAAGGATATTCTCGACTGGACATTAGCAATCAACAGCGATATATCAAGTGTCGATTACACAAAGAATGCTACATTAACTACTTATTATTCATTCAGAAATTTCACCCATAGAATTTATGCATATAATGAAAATAATCAATGGCAAGATGTGGGTTATAGTTTGAGTAGATATTATTACAAACATACCTACTCGATGGTTTATGATAAATCAAAAGAAGATTTTGTATCTGCGACCGCTGATTACACTTATACAAATGGTTATGACCCTGAATATATTGCTGAAGCGGCAAATTATATGAACTATAGTACTTTATCATCGTATGGAAATGAATGTTGGTTAACAGGGAAATACTATAGAGAGGATTATTATTGATAATCATGAAAAAAAAAGTAGCATTAATCTCACTTATAAGCGTTACCCTAATTATTATTTCACTTTTGATTATTCATAATATGAGTAAAAAAGAAACCTTTACTTCATCATACGATGAGATGATTGAAAAAATAAATAAAACTTCTAGCACTTGTTCTTTTGAAGATTACTTTAAAATTGTTCGTGCAGAATACATTGTTTTACCTGAGGATCATTTAATTAAGCATTCATTTGTATTTCAAAATATAACAGGTGAAAATATCTCATTTAATTATCAAATATATAAAGAAAAAGAATTAATTGATAAATATATATCTTCATTAGAACCAGCTTTGCCACCGAATAATATACCAATTGAATTACTTGCAGGAAAACGAGCAGTAGCATCAATGGCATCCCAATTTCTTTATCCATATTCTTCTTTTACGAAGGATGAGAAGGAAATTATTGACGAATTAGCAAGCAAACTATACATCGAGTTTCATTTCGATGGAAAATTTGATTATTTTGAAGTTGATCTACAGAAAGTGGATCAGTTTAGTGAATATTGAATCTAGAGAAACCATCATAAGGGGTTATTGCAAAACAATGTGAATACTACAAGAGGGTCTGTGATCTTCCTGTAATGCAGTGTTTGAAAGATAGGTTGTTCGTTTTGTCTTTCAATTCTGTGTGTGAAGGAAGGTCACAGACCCTCTTGTAGTAATTTAGATAGAAATGCAACAACCCCTTGCTGATTCTGGAAGCATTTTAAAGCCAAGAATTTTTTTCGGTATTTCTTCCGCCTTTTAGAGCCATCTCCCGGATGACGGATTTAACTGCTTCGTATAATTTTTTATGTTATAGGAAAGTTCTCCGAACTTACCTATAACATAAAAAGCACTCCGTGCAGGATGCGCACTCGCACGTTAGGTATATGTTGGCTTTGCCAACCGCGCTCGGCGCGAGAATGTGCCTTGGCACATTCTTTGTTCTATTCTTCCTCTGATATGGCTGCCATTTTACGTTTTGGATGAATGCCTGCCGTAAAGAGGATATCTTGCAGGACTCCATTTCCGAGTCCCGGTATTCTCTGTTCGGTTGCCAGGAAAGCCTTAGCAGACAATCGACCGGATTTCTCATCGCGCAGAGATTCAAATACGTATAATCAAATGAATTAGTCAAAGGGGAGAGCTTCTCCCCAGCTATCCGATAATAGCTATTCTCAAATATGGATGAAGTTAGTTTTATTTTTGACTCTCGAAGCATCCCATTTGTCTTAAACGATCAGATGCATGTTGTAATTGATACATTGTTCGTCAAAGCATATACAAAAAACCTCCCTTTTGCTATAATCAAAGCAAGTATTTGTTTAATAACAAAACAAAGTAATAAAAATGAGATTAAGCCAACGAGGGAGGTCACCATGGATCGAATTAAGATGAATGAAAATGACACAGGATTAAATTTGGAAAAATGTTTTGTCGCAAAGCAAGGCTTTTTCCCCCTGTTTTATAAGGGAGAAGCTACGGATATCTGTGTTTCTAAGAAGGATTTTCCCGGGGTCGGGATTGCTGCAAAAGCGTTGACAAAGGATATTAAGCTGGTTACGGGGAAGCGGCCTTCCCTTAAGAAAAAACCGGGCTCTGCGGTGGTTGTGATTGCCGGAACCATCGGAAAGAATGAATGGATCGACCGGCTGATTGCGGAAGGCAGACTGGAGGTCAGCAGCATCCTGGGAAAGTGGGAAACCTACTGTATCGAGACGATCGAGAATCCTTTTGAGGGAATTACGAAGGCTCTGGTGATTGCCGGAAGTGATAAACGGGGATGCATCTACGGAATTTATAAGCTGTCCGAAATGATCGGAGTATCTGCTTGGGTTTGGTGGGCAGACAGTGTTCCGGAGAAGAAGCCGGAGCTTTTGATTGCCGACGGAAGGATTGAGACGAAAGAGCCATCGGTTCAGTACCGTGGTATCTTTATCAATGATGAGAATCCCTGCTTTGGTGATTGGTGTCTTGAAAAATTTGGCGGCGTCAATTCGAAGATGTATGTCCATGTATTCGAACTGATTCTGCGTCTGAAAGGAAACTATATGTGGCCTGCAATGTGGGGAAAGAGCATCAATATCGATGACCCTGCAAGTCCAAAATTAGCGGATGATTACGGTATTGTTATGGGAACCTCCCACCATGAACCGATGATGCGGGCACAGAAAGAATGGACGGTTCTAGGCAATCAGTATGGCGGGCATGAAAACTGGAACTATCAGCGGAACCGGGATGGATTATACCGCTTCTGGGAGGACCGGATTCTGGAAAATAAAGACTATGAGAAAATCGTAACGGTCGGTATGCGCGGCGATGGGGATGAAGCCATGCTGCAGGACGGCGCCATCGATGAGATCATCGCTCTCTATGAAAAAATTATTACGGATCAGAGAGAGATTCTGGCAAAGCATATTAACCCGGATGTGACCCAGATACCACAGATGTGGTGCCTTTATAAGGAAGTGGAGGATTTCTATACTTCTGGAATGAAGGTTCCGGAAGATATTACCCTGATGCTGTGCGACGATAATTTTGGTAATGTCCGTCATCTGCCTGGGAAATACAAGGGATCCGCAATGTCACAGCCTTTGCTCCCCGACCGGAAGGGCGGATATGGGATGTATTATCATTTTGATTATGTCGGCGGACCGTACTCCTACAAATGGATCAATAATATGCCTTTGCAAAAGACCTGGGAGCAGATGACCATGGCATATGAATATGGAATTCGCAAGGTATGGATCGTCAATGTCGGTGATTTAAAGCCGATGGAATTTCCAATCGAATATTTCCTTGACCTTGCATATGACATGGAGAAATGGGGTCAGAGAAATAGGACGGCGGAATACACCTATCTCTGGGCAAAAAAAGAATTCGGGGAGGAATATGCCGAGGCTGCGGCAGAAGTATTACGAAGGTATACAAAATATAACGGAAGAAGAAAACCGGAGAACTTATTTCCAGAGGTTCTTCATCCGATCCATTATAGGGAAGCGGACCGGGTGCTGCAGGAATATGAGGAAGCCGTTTGCCTCGCGGAAGATGTTTACAAAAAGTTGCCGAAGTTTAAGAAGGATTCCTTCTATCAACTGGTTTTGTATCCGACGAAGGCATCCTATTATATTTACAAATTACATATCTGTACTGCCAAGAACCGCCTTTATGCCGCACAGGGAAGAAATTCTGCCAACTATTACGGCGAGCTGGTAAATGAATGCTTTGTACAGGATTGGTTATTGTCGGATTATTATAATCATAAAATGTCCGGGGGAAAATGGAATGGCATGATGACCCAGGCTCATATTGGGCAGACCGGATGGCGCTCGGTGGAAGTTAATATAATGCCAGAAATAAAGCGGGTTACGCCAGTTGGTGGAAAGAAAATGCTAGTGGCAGCGCCGAATGAGGAAACGATTTATCTGGAAGGTACGACGGCTTCGCTGGAATTTACCGACCTGGAAAATGAGATCCAAACGATAACGGTAGGAGGCGGTGGAGAGACTCCGGTCGATTACCGGGTTGTTGCGGACCGGGAATGGATTACCATGCGGCTCAATCGCGGTAATAGGGAGAGAGAGAAATTTATAACTGGAGCGATTTATTCTACTACCTATCAGGACAGTGACATTGATCTGCAGGTGGACTGGAGTAAGATTCCGGAGGAGGAGAAGCAGGCGAAAGGACAATTAACCATTAACGGAGCAGGAAAGACGGTGATAGTTCCCATACGGGCAATACGCTACGAGATCAGCGGTCTGCCGGAGAAAACCTTTGTGGATATTCAGGGAGTCATTGCGATAGAAGCAGAGCATTACACGGATAATGTAGCCTTAGGCGGTGGGGAATGGAAGGTAATCGAGGACTATGGTAGAACCCTTTCCTCAATGAAAGTATTTCCGGTGACCCTGGATTCAAAAACGCCGGGAGTGGATGCCCCTTATTTGAAATACCGTTTTGTAACAAAAGAGGCAGGGAACGTAACCATATATGCATATGGCGCACCGACGAATAATCTATCCTCCGAAACCGGTATGAAATATGCGGTTGCAATTGATGATGAAAAGCCGCAGATTGTGGATACCTTCCCGGTGGGAACGCCGGTTGGCAGAGGCAGCGTATGGAGCAGTGGTGTTATGTTAAATTGTAGGATCACTTCCACGCTGCACAACCTTTCGGAGGGAGAAATTCATACGCTTTGCTTTTACATGGTAGATGCCGGGTATGTATTGCAGCGAATTGTCATTGATTGCGGCAACAACTTAAAGAAGAGCTTCCTGGGTCCGGTAGAAGCCTATTATATACAATAGGACGAGGATGGTCTTATATAGAATAGGGCAGCTATCTTGTGAATTATAAAATAAGGACTTGTAGTTAATGGATTAACATGTTCGTAATCAATAACTAGCTGGTATATATTATGAATTACGGACAGCTAAAGAGAATATATTGAGAAAAACAAGAAATGAACCTTGGAAAATATAGATAATATCGGTTCCTGGAATAGAAACTCTCGGGAATGAAAGAAACAGCTGTTGTATTTTCATCTATAAATCAAAAGGGGCGGTAATCTTCCTTCATGCAATACATAATAGGAAGGTTACCGACTCTCTTCATCTTACGATTGATTTCCTCCGCTTTTATACATTGCTTTACAGTCAAATCGGATATTCGCAATCCGCTTACGCTACTAACTCATAACCTCATTGCCACTACGTGGCTTTTCAGCAGGAGCTTGAACTTCTGCCTCATCAGGGAAATACCCGCTTACAGAAGCGGGTATTTCCCTGATGAGGTTAAAACACAATATCAATAATACATGTTTCTTTTACTGCGGTTTTCTGTTCGAAGTCTATGAAATATTTTAGGTCATTGCCAAAAACAAGAGCGTCCGTTAACTGGACCTGTAATATACAAGTGTTTTTGTCCTGTTCATTTACATGCTTTTCATAAAATGCAGAAAATACCTGACGTAATTCTTCCCGTATTTCCCTGTTCTGTTCTTCCAGAGGGTTGCCGATATTTTTGCCAACTCCATGGGCAACAAATAAGTTATGATTTAATGCAACATAGGGGTTAACCGCAATTTCCTTCATTTTATTACTGAGGGCATAGGTCGTAATGTAGAAGGCTTTATCCTTATAATAAGCGTTAACGACTCTTACGTTCGCCTTTCCCTCCCGGACGGTTGCAAGCGGCATGGCAACATCATGTCCGTACAATTCCTTCATCATCTGAAGGCCTTCTTCATAGTAATTCACTTATTTCCTCCATTCCGCCGCCAACGGCGGCGCATAATCGAAAGAAAAAATAATAGCTTTCTTCTCTTGGTTTAAGGGATTTTCAACCTGCTTTTAAATGTAATATTTTGTTATTTTGTATTTTTATTATGTGCGTTTCGTGTTGAATTCGTCAATAGATGATTTTATTGTACTACAAAATTGAAAAAAATCCTATAATAAATTCAACCGATCCGGTTTCCGAATATGAATGAGACTAATGCAAAGTAATTAAATATGAAAATTGGCGCAATACGATTCACCCTCTATTTTCAAACGGCTGTTTTGAATTGGATTTTTTTGAAAGTAATAAAGAAACAATTCTTGCTATTTGCAAGTCGGTTCAGGATAGCTATTAAGCAATGTTAGGAAGGATTATATTAAATCACATCACCATGTAAAAATACACTATTTTATCGCTATCACGATGAAATGGTGTATTTTTTGTGTAAAGAAGCTGCAATAGTAGGGAGAATAAAATAAAAAAAATAGGGATTGACAGCGTAACAATGTTATGTTACAGTATTGGCAAAGGATGGAACATAACATTGTTATGTTGACCAAAAAGGTGATGAGCGGAGCAAGTGCTGTTATGTTAATGAAAAGATAAATGGATAGGGTAAAACAGGATGATACGAATGAAAGATAAATGAGAAAGCATAATTGATTCAAGTGTCAAAAGCCGATTTATAATATTAACTTCATCAATTTATACATTGATAAGTAATAGGAAACATATTTCCTTTGCAACACATTGTTTCCAAAGTACTGTATAAAACGCAGCGCAAAGCATTGCAAAAAATGCAATACTTGGAATAAAGTACGTAATGGTACATAAGACCATACGCTATCAAATGGCTATGAAATAAAGCATTCTCACGAAAGGAGACGAAGGAGATGTATATAACGAAGAAGGATTTACTTAACGAAACCGGAATTTCCTATGGACAGCTGTACCGGTGGAAGCGAGAAGGTCTCATCCCAGAAGAATGGTTTATCAAGCAATCGGCTTTTACCGGGCAGGAGACGGTGTTCCCAAAGCAGCAGATTCTCAAACGAATTAATGCAATTCAGGAACTGAAGGATAAATATTCCCTAGAGGAATTGGCGAAAATCCTTTCTCCAGAAGTGGCAGAACGGTATTTTACAACAGAGGATTTGAAAATTATTGAGGAGATCAATGACAATCTTATTCCGGCTTATGTACAGGGATTTGATAAAAATAATTTTACCTTTATTGAAGTTCTGATTATGATTGCTTTATCCAATTTTAAAGCAAGCTCGGAAATTTCCCGCGGACAGATCATCGAAATTGTCGAAGGCTTAAAGGATTACCTGCCGGAAATGAAGTCGACTGGATTTATCCTTATTTTATTCGATCGTGAGAAAGATTACTATGCAACGGTGTATGAAGAACAGGCGCAGGTGTTCATTGACAGCAGGTTGAAAATTCTTGAAAAAATCCATTTAAATGATTTGTCCAATTTACTAAAATTAAAATACCGTAAGAGCTTTAATTTTAAATTTGATCAGGAAGAGGATGGAAAGCTGGATTTTAACAGCGGTGAAATCGGGGTGAGTCCGGTATGAGAAGAACGATTATAGCATTGGGAGACCGGAGCATTTGCGGAGACTATAAAAGCGTAAAAGCAGCCGGAGATCTGAATATAGCGGACAGTGTGATCCGCAGGCTTACCTGCGCGGGTGATCTTAGCATCGTAAAGTCAAAGATTGGGAAAACGACCTGTGCCGGTTATATCTGCGCAGAAGCTTCGGAATTTCATTATCTGAAGGCGGCAGGGGCAATCGACTTCCAAGGCGTATGCCAGGGAAAGATCATTATTGCAAAAGGGCATTTATCCGCAGACTATCTGGAATGCCAGATTCTGCGCAATGGTTTTAAAATGGCTAGTGTAAAAATAGATTCGAACAATCAATCGATATGGTCCGGCAGCTATAAGGCAGAAATTTTAGAAAACACAGCTCCGCTTCACCTTGATTTTGATTATGAATTTAAAAATATAATCAGTTTGGCGCCACTTATCAGTGAGAATGAGATTGTCTGTGAAAACTTCTATAGCTTTAACCGGATTACAGCTCCAGAAGTGAATGCGGAGAATATCTTTCTGCTTGCTCATGATGGAATTTCAATCAACCAGCTTGCTGGCAGTAATGTTACAATTAAAAATAAATTTAAGCCAGATAAGTTATTTCGGAGTATACCAAAGTCACAGACCTATAGAAAAATTAAAGGTGAAAGGGATATGGTATCCGTAAAATCCATTGAAGCGGATCGGATTCAGATCGAATACACGAAGGCAGAACTGGTTTCGGGGCAGGATGTTATAATTGGGGAGCTCTGCATCATTGAGCGCGTCGAGTACAGAAACAGCATCCGTATTTCAGAAAAGTCAATCGTAAATGAGGTAGTAAAGGTGTGAAACGTGAAGAAGAGACATCTTCACATATAGAGTTTGCGTCTATAGAGAGACACAAACTCCATAATGAGCCAAGTGAAAGAAATAAATTTTTTACTCGGAAAGAACCCGCAAGCGGCTTCTTTAATTAGATTTTATGCTGCCGTTGGCGGCAGGAGAAAGGAAGAATATGAATAGGGAATCGATTGAAGGTGTTGGCTCCATCTATGGGGGCGAATATGATGCGATTAACGTGGAAGGCGTAGGCAAGCTAAAAGGTGATGCTGCCGCTAATCAAGTAAATGTAGATGGTATGTTTAAGAGCAAAGGGAAATTGACCGCTGAGAAAGTGGCCATTGATGGTATGGCAAGAGTTTTTCGGGATTTGAAGGCGAAAAAGCTTGAGATTGATGGAATGCTGAAGGTCCGGCGTGCAAATGTGAGTGCAGATACCATCCGCTGTGATGGATTTATGAGCTGTACAAACGAGGTGTCCGCGGATGATATTTATATCGATGGAATATGTTCTATTACTAAATTGTACGGTGATAGCATAACGATACATAATTATGATGATAATTTTGACGTTGGCACTAAGGTGAAGTTCCTTAAACATGTATCGTTCTTAGGCAGACTTTATTTAGGCAGAAAATTCAGTACAAAATACAGTCTGGCGGATGTAGTGGAATGCACGGAGCTGCAAGCCGGCGGATTACATTCAAAGATTGTAAGGGCAGACCGTGTTACGCTCACCGATCACTGCTGTATCAATAAATTGTATTGCAATGGGGAAATGCAGATCGACAAAAGCTGCCGGATCGGTGAGATTATCAATGAGAAGCAGACGAACTCCTCTCTGCCGGAGCAGGGGGATTATAAATCAAATAATCAAAGAAAGCAATGGGGGAAGGGAAGGTTGAAAGAATTTCATTCTTTCAACCGGAGATTTGTGCTACGCACAAAGTCTCCAGACTTTGAAAGGAGCATGGTTATAAAGATGGAAAACACTACAATTAAGAAAATTTTAGATCTTTACAAGGACGGGAAGATAAGTGCAGATGAAGCGGAGCTAATGCTGTCTCATTTAAAATCAACGGATCCGGGGGCCAGCGATAACGAAGCTTACGAGACCTCTTGGGCGGAGGATGGGAAGCTTCGGATCGTTGCCTTTATTGGAAGGAGACTTTTGAAGGAGGGGGACAAACAAGCTAGATCAATCGAAGTTAAGTATGAAGGCCCTGCTCTTGATGTAGAATGCTATGGAAATCTGACCTGCGGTAACATTACCGGAAATGCGAATGCCGGGGGAGGTATGCATTGCGGGGATGTCGGCGGCGATGTTTCCTGCGGTGGCAGTCTATCCTGCGGAGATATTAGCAGCGATGTTTCCTGCGGCGGAAGCTTGAAATGCCAGGAGGTCCATGGGGCAATCTCTGCCGGCGGCGGAGTTCATATTATGAAAAATTAATATTTCACTAAGCGAATTAATTCGCCTTTGTAAATACTACGCCTGCAGCAGAAAGTATGGGTATCCGTATGAATAGTCTCGTAAAGAACACGTGAGCCGAAAGCCTTGCATCTAAACAAGGCATTTTATGCTAGAAAGCGTGGGGGTCTCTTTGTATCGGTCGATAGAAGCGGATGAAATCAAGAAAATACAAAGGAAGCAGAAATAATTATAATGGAAGGTATTTTGGGAAAATGAAAACAAATATTCTAGAAAAGGGAAGAACGTATAATTTATTCGATTTTATTAAAATTCCATTTCAGATTAGCCCCGGATTCACACTGGTGAAAGTAATCAATCAGATTATCAGTGCAAGCATTCCGTCGATCCAGGTGCTAGTTACAGCGAGCTTTATTGATACAGCACTGGCAATATTTCATGGAAGCCAGGAATATAACAGTATATTCCTTCCGTTAACCGGGATGATGCTGATCATTCTTTACAATTATCTGAATTGGTCCTTCGTCAGCTATATTAATTTAAAGCTTGAAATGAAGATGACGGAAATCTTTCGTACGGGAATTGTCGAAAAACGGTCTCGATTAGAGTATCGGCATATTGAGGATAATGATTCCTGGGATCTGATTACAAGGACCTGTACGGATCCGGTTGGCAAGATTAACGGCGGCTTTGAGAATATACTAGGTGCGATAGGTATCGTCGTGCGTGTAGTTTCCCTGCTGGCAATCTTAATTACGCAGGTGTGGTGGGCAGCGCTTGTGATTATCGGTATCTCGGTTCCGCTCTTTTTACTTGCGATAAAAGGCGGCAAGGCAACCTATCAGGCAAATAAGGAAGCCGAAAAGCATACCCGCCGTGCAAAATATCTGCATAATGTTTTGACCGAACGGGATAACATTGAGGAACGGGCACTGTTTGGCTATACCGAGAACTTAAATGGCGAATGGTTTGATAAGTACGAAGAGGCAAGAAAGATCAATCTTAAGGTGACACTGAAGTACTTTATCCGAATAAAAGGCTCCAGCCTGATTATGGTAGTCATATCGGTCTTTATCATCGGAGTGCTGTTGTTTCCGCTTTCCAATGGTGCGATTACAGCCGGTATGTTTATGGGCTTAGTAACCGCAACCCTTAGCCTTATTCAAATGATGTCCTGGAATTTGTCCTGGATCACCAGCGAACTTGCAAAAAGCCGTGAATACCTGAAAGATTTCACGGCATTTATGGAATTGTCCGAGCAGGAGGGAGCATTGGACCTTCCGGAGGAAATGGAAAGATTATCCTTTGAAAGCATTGAGTTTTGTAATGTATCCTTTCGATATCCCGGAACAGATCGAGATATATTAAAAAATTTCAATTTAAAAATTGAAAAAAATCTGCATTATGCTTTTGTCGGTATCAATGGAGCCGGTAAAACGACGATAACAAAGCTCCTGACCGGAATGTATGATAATTTTGAAGGTGAGATCAAAATTAACAATAGAAGCATTAGAGAATATAAACAGGCAGAGCTAAAAGCATTATTTTCCGTGGTTTATCAGGATTTTGCAAAGTACTATATTTCCTTCAAGGAGAATATTCTCCTTGGTGATGTGAATCATACCGATGAAGATAAGCTGGGTGATGCGGTTTCCTTACTGGAATTGGAGGAAACCATTGCGAAGCTCCCGCACGGCATGGATACCTATCTTGGCAAGATCAAGGAAGGCGGCATGGATCTGTCCGGTGGGGAGTGGCAGCGGGTCGCAATTGCGCGGGCATTATACCATCCGGCAAAGATACGCATTCTGGATGAACCTACCGCAGCGCTGGATCCGGTTGCCGAGAGTAATATCTACGAAATGTTCGGAAAGATCAGTCAGGGAAAGTCCACGATTTTTATTACACATCGGCTGGGTGCTGCAAAGCTTGCCGATAAAATTGTTGTAATTCATGATGGTGCGGTTGCAGAACAGGGAAATCATGATGAGCTGATGACACTGGGCGGTATTTATGCAGAAATGTTTGAGAGTCAAAGGAGCTGGTATCAATGAGTAATGGAAAGAATAAGGAGAAAAAGAAATATAATGTATTCCAATTGTTTTTTAAGATGGTTCCATCTGTTTTTGGTGCGGCTCCCTTGGTCTCCACCGTGGCTGTTATTCTCTCGATTGCACATGGGGTATTCTGGGGTGTTGAGACGTTTGCGCAGCAGAAATTCTTTGATGCGGCGACCGCATTTACCGCTGGGAAAATAGCAATGAATCGGGTAATTATGTTCCTCTGCCTGCTCGCTCTTGCCAATATTACCTGCCAAATCCTAAACGGGATTGCAAACTATATACCAACGGTGGTAGCGGAGAAGGTCAGCGGCAGGCTTTCTATTGGAATTCATCAAAAAATTGCAAGATTAGCACCGATTGATTTTGAGGATACCGGAAAACTGGATGATATCAACAAAGCGGAGAATGGCAAAAATAGTGCCTATTGGTTTGCATTTTTGATTATTAGTATTTTCACTTTTTATGTACCCTATTTTGCCTTTATGGGCTGGTATCTGTTCCGCTTAAAACCGATCCTTGCGTTGACGATCCTTCTTGTCTTTCTTCCAACGGCGGCAACCCAGCTGATCCGGACGAAGGTCTTTACAAAGTTGGAGGATAAGTCAGCGCCGGTCCGCAGGGAGTATGAGTACTATGAAAACTGTATGGTAAGCCGTGAATATTTTAAGGAAACAAGGCTGCTCGGCGGATTTACCTATTTTAAGAATTTATTTACCGATACGCTGGTGCTTCTTCAAAACTTAAAATTTAAAGCAACCATGAAGACGAATTTGATTGAGCTTGGAATGCGGATTGTTACGGTAGGCGGATATTTTTGTATATTGTATATGCTTTTTGATGCATTAATGAAACAGGAGATCACAGTAGGTGCATTTGCAGCGGTATTTAACTCCCTTGGAATGCTCTATGGAGTCATGGAAGAAGTTATTTGCCGGCATATCGGAGAAATTGCGAAGAATCTGGGAACCATTCAAAATTACTTAAATCTTCTTGAAATGCCAGAAAGAAAAGGAACAGACAGGGAGCTTCCCGAGAATTTTGATATCACCTTAGATCATGTCAGCTTTTCCTATCCGGGTGCGGAGAAGGAAGCCGTTAAGGATGCAACTTTTACGATTAACAATGGCGAGACACTTGCGGTGGTAGGGGAAAACGGCTCTGGGAAATCAACGATTATCCGCTTGATTACGGGATTATATTCCCCGTCCCAAGGTTCGGTGACCTATGGTGAAATTGATACAAGTACCTTATCGATGAAGTCACTATTTTCAAAGACATCGGCGGTGTTTCAGAAATACCAGAGATACCAGATGAAGCTTGCGGATAATATAGGAATCAGCGATGTGACTTTCCCAGTAAAGGAAGAAAACTTAGATGATGTCTGTACGAAGTCCGGGCTGGATAAAAATGCTTCCTCCTTCAGCGAAGGCTATGATACGATGCTTTCCAGAGAATTCGACGGAGTGGATCTGTCCGGCGGCCAATGGCAGAGGATTGCGATAGCGCGTGGATTTTACCGCAGCCATGATTTGATCATATTGGATGAACCGACTGCTGCGATCGATCCCTATGAGGAAACCAGAATATATAATGAATTTGCAGAGATAGCAAAGAATAAAACGGCGATTATTGTAACGCACCGCCTTGGCTCCGTGAAGCTTGCCGACCGCATTATTGTAATGAAGGATGGGGCAGTCGCGCAGATCGGTACTCATGAGGAGCTTCTTCATACCGATGGGGAATATGCGCGGTTATATAAGGCACAGGAGCAGTGGTACCGGGAGGGGGATATCTGCTTTGAGCCGTAATCACTGCGGAACGCGGTGATTTATGAAGCGATAGAAAAGAAAACAGATATCACAATGCTCTACCTCACTGAAAAGGTCAAGTTAAGAAAAAGGGAAGGGATAGCTTTTACGAGGAAATATTTAGTCCTCTGTGCTGTCTTCTCCCTTTTTCTGTATGCTTTTTAGATTGAACTCTTCTACGATTTCATCTTTGAACTCGCGTAATGCTTCTTTCACAGCCATTTTTACAGCATTCGCAATAATAAAAAATAATAAGAAACCGCCTAGAATGATCCATACAAATTCCAAAAGAAAACCCCCTTAATTTATATTGCAAAATTATAATCATTAACCAGAATTATATGGAAGAAGTGTCATAAGTTATATCAAACCATGAACAGAAAAAGAAAAGCATATATTCAGGTTAAGCTCTTCCTGTTATTGTAGCATTTGACGAAAATAAATCAACAAAATTCTTTTTTGTAGATGTATTTATAGGCAGTATAAATGATTTAAAGTTAAAATTCGAAAAGTTTCGAAAATGAGTCTTCCTTGAAGGACTTTTTTGTGTTAAAATGTAGGTATCAATTTCCCGGGGGAGGTAATTAAATGCAAAAACGTAACATTATAATATCGCTTTTAGCAGTCATGCTGCTTTTACCCTCGCTGATTTTCTTTCAGCCGATTTCCGAGTGTTATGCCAA
>SVEA01000103.1 GCA_015057615.1 Lachnospiraceae bacterium
CCTGCGGCAGAACGCGCTCGGCGCGAGAGTTTGCCAAGGAAAACTCTGTGTTTAAATCGAAGAATGAAATACGGTATCAATTTTGTGTTTTTCGGGTATTATGATTGTGAAGATGAAGGGATGGGAAATGGTAATATGGGAATATTTGTTGGTTTATGGATCGCCGGATTGCTTTGGTGCCTCTCAAACTTAATTTTATGTCCGAGAAAATTATCCTACAAGAGACAATTTGACAGGGAAGCAGGCAGCAAGAAGTTTGATAAGGAAGCTTATCAAAAGGCAGATAAATATAGTTTTCAATTAAAATCGGATTTTGGATATATTCTGTCCTGTGAATTGATAAAGCCGGATCCATCTAAGGAAAATGGGAAATATAAAAAGATCGCGGTTCTATGCCATGGACTGGGCTGTGCAAAATGTTCCGGATACAAATATGCAGAGCTTTTTCTCCGGTTAGGTTATCATGTTTTGCTGTATGATCAACGGAATCATGGGCAGAGCGGTAGAGCGCTTACCTCCATGGGATTCTATGAGCGGCTGGATCTGAAGAAGGTAATTGACTGGTGCTTTTGTACCTATGGGAAAGAGATACGAATCGTAACGCATGGAGAATCTATGGGTGCGGCTACTGTGCTGATGCATTTGGGGATCGATGACAGAGTGACCTGTACGATTGCGGATTGCGCCTATTCGGATTTAATTACGCTGGTAAAGCATCAGGTCAAACAATACTACCATTTACCATCTTTTTTGATCCCTGTGATCAGCTTTGTTACGTATCTTCGGGCAGGCTTCTGGTATCATGATATTTCCCCGATTAAGGTAGTAGGCAAAACGGAGACGCCGATTCTCTTTATTCATGGAAAAATCGATAACTTTGTACCTACGGCAATGTCAAAGTATATGTATGCCTGCAAGAGAAAGGATAAGGCAATCTATCTGGTTGCCCGGGCAAAGCATGCCCAAAGTATTGTAGTCAACCGAAAGGGGTATGAGAAACGGGTCACAGATTTTGTCAGCCGGTATCTGGAGCTGTGAAAAGACGGTGAGTTGTGAGAGACTGCTCTTCATAAGCGAGCAGGCTGCTGCAAAATGAATGAAATGCGAAGAATACAAGGTGGATTTTATTCCCTCTGTAATCAACAAAAGAGGAAGCGGTAAAGTATATGTGATACCAGCTTCCTCTCGTGCCCCTTACTTTTAGCTTATGTAATTATTTCTTATCAATCGCAGCCATTTTCATAGCGCGCACCTTCAAGGATAATCCAAAGAGGTTGATAAAGCCTTCCGCATCATGATGGTCATAGAGATCGCCAGTAGTAAAGGAAGCGATACTTTCGTTATATAAAGAATAAGGAGAAATGGTGCCCTGTTTTATGATATTTCCCTTATATAGCTTTAATTTCACTTCGCCGGTAACGTATTTCTGCGTCACATCTACAAATGCCTGATACGCTTCCCGTAACGGAGTAAACCATTTTCCTTCATATACAATATCGGCAAAACGGTTGGCAACTTCCTTTTTCGCACTCAGCGTTGCGCGATCCAGGATTAATTCTTCCAGCTGGGTATGTGCCTCCATCAAAATGGTACCGCCCGGTGTTTCATATACGCCGCGGGATTTCATTCCCACAACACGGTTTTCTACGATGTCAACAATTCCGATCCCATGCTTCCCGCCAAGAGTATTTAACTCTTTAAGAATCTCTGTAGGAGCCATTTCCTTGCCATTGATCGCGGTAGGAATTCCTTTTTCAAAGGAGATACTTAAGGTCTCGCCTTCCTCCGGAGCCTTCTCTGGGGCAACTCCGAGGACCAGAAGATGGTCGTAATTCGGGCTGATGGCAGGGTCCTCCAGCTCCAGACCTTCATGGCTGATATGCCACAGGTTGCGGTCACGGGAGTAGCTGTTATCCGCAGAGAAGGGAAGGTCAATGCCGTACTTTTTGCAATATTCGATTTCTTCTTCTCGGGAGGTAAGATCCCAGATACGCCAAGGTGCGATAATCTTAAGATCCGGAGCAAGTGCTTTGATACCAAGCTCGAAACGTACCTGGTCATTTCCCTTTCCGGTCGCACCGTGGCAGATTGCGGTTGCTCCCTCCAACCTTGCAATCTCCACAAGCTTTTTTGCAATCACCGGTCTTGCCATCGAAGTTCCCAGCAGATACTTATTTTCGTAGACAGCATTCGCCTTGACACAAGGCATAATATAGTCATTGACAAATTCATCAACAACATCTTCAATATATAATTTTTCAGCACCGGATAATTTGGCTCTTTCCTCCAGACCGTCCAGTTCATTTCCCTGTCCGACGTCAATACAAACACAGACAACATCGTAGTTGTAATTTTCCTTTAACCAGGGAATAATCGCAGTGGTATCCAGACCGCCGGAATAAGCAAGAATCACTTTTTCTTTCATGTTAATAACCTACCTTTCTTGATCACCTGCAAACTTTGTGTCGCAGGCTTAAATTTGCGTGTGAAGATGTTTTTTTCTTCATACTAACGCCCATATTGATGCTTTTTCGTATCTTTGTTCAGAAAATTTCTTTTCCGATTTCGGATACGGCTTTTGAATGATCGTCATTCGATCACCTAGATATGCTATGTGATTAAATATACACCATAATATATAAATATGCAATAGAACAATTAATAAAAATACAAATACATATTTTGGGCAATTTTTATTACTTAAGTTTTACCTTGATTTGTGCAAATTAATGAAGACGATTTGCTAGGAAGACTTTTAACACATTACGGTTCACGCCCGCCATGTATACCATGTTATGATTTCGTCAAATGTATCCGAATCGGAGACGCTTTCGCTTAAGATTCATTACGTAGCGGTACATAAGGCTCCAAAATACGGAGCCAAAGTACCAACGAATGCAAATACTCCTTATCGGATATC
>SVEA01000104.1 GCA_015057615.1 Lachnospiraceae bacterium
ACCCACCATGTATACCAAGTTATGATTTCGTCAAATGTATCCGAAACGGAGACGCTTTCGCTTAGTTGCATTACGTAGCGGTACATAAGGCTCCCAAATACGGAGCCAAAGTACCAACGAATGCAAATACTCCTTATCGGATATCATTTGTCGAAATCATATTATAGACTTTGCCCATGTGTGAACAGTAACTTAAGAAGAAAAAAGATTTTAATTTTTGGGATAAGTTGTAGAAAATGCCGGATATATCATATATAATGTAGAAAAAGAGATATTCCATGAAAGGTACAATCAAGGAAAGTCAAAAGCGGCAAAGCTGGTTTGATTGATTATGTCATCTGTCACGGTAGGTCTACAAATACAATTAGGAGGGTCATAAAATGGCAGTTATTGAAGAGCTGATACGCAGGGAAAGTGATGGGACAATAAGCTTTGGTAATTACAGCCTGGGTGCGAAGCATAAGCTGGCTGACTTCGAGCATGAAGGGGATTTATATAAGGTCAAGACCTTCAGTGAGATTACAAAGCTTGAAAAGAATGGAATGTTTGTCTATGAATCCGTACCGGGAACTTCGGTATTTCATTTCGATGCGAAGGATCAAATGATCCGTTTTCAGGTTGCAGGGAAAGATACCGCGCAGATCACATTGGAGCTGGAAGCAGAGAAGGAATATGAAATATTTAAAGATGATATATCGCTGGGGAAAATGAAGACAAATTTAGGTGGCAAGCTGATCTTCAGCGTAGAACTAGGTGGGGAAGAGAAGGCTTCCATAAAGGTGGTTAAATTCTAACATGGCGAAGAGCAAAACCGTATTCTTCTGCAAGGAGTGTGGATTTGAATCTGCGAAATGGATGGGGCAGTGTCCCGGCTGCAGACAATGGGACACCTTTGTAGAAGAACCGGTTATAAAAAAGAGCAGCAGTACATCTGCAAAGGCAGGGCTTCGTATACGGGAGCCTCAGCATATCGCCAGCATTAAGACAGAGGAAGAAAAGCGTTTTCCCTGCGGGATCGAGGAATTGGACCGTGTGCTGGGAGGCGGTATCGTACCGGCAAGCCTGGTACTGGTTGGGGGAGATCCCGGAATCGGAAAATCCACTCTGCTGCTTCAGATGTGCCGTGAAATTGTGAATAAGGGAAAGAAAGTTCTGTATATTTCAGGAGAAGAATCCTTACATCAAATCAAAATGAGGGCAGAACGGCTCGGCGTTTTTAACGGCGAGCTTCTGCTTCTTTGTGAAACAAATCTGGCGTTGATTGAGGATACGATTCAGAAGCATAAACCAGATATCGTTGTGATCGATTCCATTCAGACTATGTTCACGGAGGAGATTACCTCTGCGCCGGGCAGTGTCGGTCAGGTTCGGGAGGCAACCGGTACCTTAATGCGAATCGCGAAGGGAATCGGTATTACGATATTTATTATCGGACATGTTACCAAGGAAGGCGTTGTCGCCGGACCCAGGGTATTAGAGCATATGGTGGATACTGTATTGTATTTTGAAGGCGAAAACCATGCTTCCTACCGGGTGCTTCGTGCGGTCAAGAACCGTTTCGGCTCCACCAATGAGATCGGCGTCTTTGAGATGCGCGGGAACGGTCTGGCTGAGGTTAAGAATCCGTCTGAATTTATGCTGAAGGGAAGGCCGGAAGGAGAGGCAGGCTCTGTTGTTGCGGCATCGATCGAAGGGACAAGACCCATCCTGGTAGAGGTGCAGGCGTTGATCTGCCGGACAAATTTTAATATGCCAAGAAGAACGGCTGCAGGCACGGATTATAATCGTGTGAATCTGCTGATGGCGGTTCTGGAGAAACGTCTGGGTTTTCAGATGTCGGATTGCGATGCCTACGTTAACGTTGCTGGCGGAATGCGGATAACGGAGCCTGCGCTCGATCTTGCAGTGGTTACAGCGATCCTTTCAAGCTATAAGAATGTTCCTCTGGATGATAAAACAATTCTCTTCGGGGAGGTCGGTCTTACCGGAGAAATACGAGCGGTAAATATGGCAGAGCAAAGAGTTATAGAGGCTTCAAAAATGGGGTTTGAGGTCTGTATTCTTCCACAGGCAAATAAGGAACATATCAAAGCGCAGGGAATCAAGCTGGTCGGTGTCCGTAACATTCAGGAAGTCATGGGGATGCTGCGGAGGTAGAGATATCGCCAGTCTTAGCTAACCTGAATATAGATAAGGTCCTATTACTTATCAATGTATTAAATTGTGCAAATTGAAGAGATTTATTTTATAAAATTGGCTTTTGCTACTTAAATCAATAAATGTTACATAGCGATAAAAGGTGAGGGGGATCTACTTGGGGGAAAGAATAAATGAACATTTAAAGCAGCTTGCACAGGCACAGGAAGGTGTCTTTGACGTATCGGGAACGTTGGAAAAATGGGAAGCTTCCCGGAAGAAGCTGGAGAAGACATCCTTTGATTCGATTAATATCTCGGATAAGGCAATGAATCTATCAAAAGAAGGAAAGAAACTTGCCACAGAGTTGTCAAGCAGGTACAGCCGGATGCTTGAGAAGCCGGATACGGATCATATAACGGAGTTGGCAGGTCTCTTAGAGGAAACAGTAGTGGCTTTTAATCAACTGCGGGAAATCGCACTGATATCCAGTGATACGGCACACAGCCTGGAGCAGGAGGCTGCCATGCAGCAGGAAATCGCGGAGAGCATGACGGATTCCATTGAGCAGATCGGAAGAAGCATCAATCAGGCGGTGGCTTGTGTAGAACTGAGTGATATCAAAGAGGTACCTTCTATCATTTAATAAAGAAGAATGAGGCTTTCGAGCTAAATTTCAAACTAAATTGGTTAAATAAAAAAGAAAATTCCATTTTTATATAAAGTTTATGGTTTCCAGAGAGAATGCCACTTTTTGCCCCTTTCATAGTATCCATCTCCGCAACGGAGGTTTCAGGATGCAAGTTATAAATTCAATAAAATTTCTGTAATGCCTGCCTTCCAACCAAGAATGGTTTCTTTGTGCAGGGTTTTCTAATTTTGGTTATCCTATTGACAATCATTCTAATAGAGAATATACTACATATATTGGAAAATATAGTATTTCGACTAATTTTTACATAAATTCAGTTTGTGGTTCCAATGCCATATCGGCATGTTTTCCTTCTTACCCTATAAATATTACTTATATTAAAAGCAAGATAAATTTAATGACTATGCTTTGGTCAATTTTTGTTTTGTAATAAATCAATACAAATACAAATATTCGGGGTATTGCTTTTTTCAAAAAAGCGGTGAGTCCCCAAATATATAAGGTTTTAACAAAGAAACAGAGAATGCAGCCTTGACACTATCTTTCTATAAAAAGAGAAAGAGTAAAGATTGGAAAAAAATTTTTACTCAGTAAGTTTGTGTCCACGCTGTATCCACAAACTTGTTTATGCGTATTGTCTCGTAAACGAGCTAACAAAGGTAGCGCAGAAAGGGGAATTATTATGAACAACGACAAAAGAAAAAAAGGGGTATTGGTAGTAATTTTATTGGCTATTATTAGCTTCGGCAGCTTTATAGCGACAGAACCTTGGTATGTATCTGCAGCCAGTAAATATATTAAGCCAAACGAGTTTATTAAAGCATTAGTTGAAGAGTTAGATCTTTCGGTTGATAGCAACCATGTAGATGCAGCTATTAAGGCAGGAATTGTAAAGGATGGTGAAGAGTTTTCCTCATATTTAACCAGAACCGAAGCAGCTGCCCTATTAAATCGAGCGGACGAATATCTATATGGCGATACGTTAGATCCTAAGCTGGTAGAGCTGACGCTTGAAAAACGAATTTCAGATATCCGAAGCATTGAAGAAGATAAACGCCCGGATGTTATAAAGTGCTATCTAAAAGGGTTTATTAAAGGTTATAGTAACGGTAAATACTCCGCTGATCGAAAGTTTAAGGGCAATATTAAGATGTCTTATGACGGCGCATTAAAATGCATTGCTATGCTAAAAGATAGATCACTTCGGGCGAAAATCAGTCCGGACGGGCAGCTGATCCGGACAACGAACCTTCCGAAGAATGCAGATAAATATCCTTATATCTTAGCAAGCTATCCGAATGAGTATTATGATGGTTGGACTTTCCTATTTGAAGGTGTGACCGCATCCACGTATGATACAGAAACAAATCAATGGAAAGTACGTAAGTTAGAACATTTTAAAGAATGGGCTTATCCCTTTGAGATTGATAAGTCTACCGATATTCCGAATTTTGCAGAGTTAAAGGACAAAATGCTTGATGTCTGGGTTGATAAGGCTAGAACCCATCTGAAAACGATATTTAATGCGGATTACCGTACCATTGATGAGAAATGGGTTGAAACAGTACTTAAAACGGATTATACCTATGGTTATGGAAAGATGGAAGAGAATACAAAGAAATGGATTGAAAAATATGTAGATCGAATGAAGAAAAATAAAACAGTCATAGAGAGTGATCAGATAGCTATAGATCGATCCTCTTTGTATTATTATTATGGGAGTTATTATCTGAGAACGTATGTAAGATATCGTGTCCTATCCTCAGAAGCTGTCTATGAAAACAAAACCCCATATGATACTAACGATATTTTATATTCTTCCGGTCACCCTATATGTTTTAACGATTTTGAGTTAGGTCAATGGAAAGAGTGCTGTTTTGATATTTGTTTAGGAAATTATGAGGCAGGTAACCTTGGAGTTATGTATGTCGTGTTTTTAGAACCATTTTACACAGGGAGAAAAGGAAAATAGATATTTATTGGAAAGGAAGATAGAATGTACTATTTTAGGAAAAAGTATTGTTTACGAAACACCTCAATTCTTTTAGTTATAATATGTATTTTATCTAGTCTATTGAACTTTTTGCTTCCGGTAGAACATACGAAAGCAGCAATTAATGATTGGGTTATTATCGGTGAAGATGGTAAAAAGGCAGATGAAAATACAATTAAATGGACAGGTACACATAGTGCAGCTGATGAGAATGCAATTAGGTATCGCACAATATCCTATTATATAAGCAGAGAAAAATTTGAACCGAAAATAAAATTTAGTAGCGGAAGTAATGCATCGATAAAAAAGAAAAAAGTAAACGTTGAAAATTTAGGTGGACATGACCTAAATGGAATGAAATATCGAAATTATGCTATGACCAGAAAGGATTTTATAAAAACAGCAGCGAAACTGGGCATTACAGCGGATGATTTAATAAATGGAAGTGTTACGATTTACTTAAATCCAGTGTATGAAACTTATCAAGGGGAAAAAACTCGTAAAAGCAATATCTTTGGACTTCAGGAGATACTTGCTGCAGAATACTGGAGTGAAACAACACAAAAGATGTTAGAGAATTTATATAACATTGAATATACGATAACCGCGTCGAACATTTACAACGTTAATGTTATTGCAGTAGATAAAGACAAAAATGAGATAAAAGCGCTGCGAAGTAAGGATAAAGTGATGTTCGGACAACCCTATGACCCTAAAATAACGGATAAAGAGAAGATAATCTCATCCTTTGGAGTGGAGTATCAATATACAGATCAGTGGAGCTACACCTATGAAGATCGAGTATCGGAAAAAAAGAATACGATATCCAATCTTTCCTCCAGAGTATATCTTACCGAAGTACCGGATGCTAATGAGCTTACTATCTATATGGTTTACGATAATGAAAAATATCCTCCTTACTATGTTGACATTATTGCAGAAACGGAAGACGGAGAAAAGCTTACCACCTTTGAAAAGGGGAAAAAGGTGGAAGGCGGAAGTGCCTTTGAATACAGTTTAAAGAGTAATCAAAAGACGCTAAAAGATAAATATTACTATGCAAACAAATGGTATTTAACCTATACCGATAAGAACGGAAAGAAAAAAACAGGGGATAGAAAGAACAGTGAAAAGATATCTCAGGTTATGCCGGAAGCCATGGCAGAATCAACCGCCGTCTTTCATATGATCTATAGCCTGGATCCGGATGCCGGTGACGATGTCCCTCCGCCGGAGGAACCGGAACCAGAACTTCCAGAAGTAACCGTCCCGAAGCCGGATTATAAATCCATGCCCTTTACACAGGTGACTGCAACTGGATTGATCCGTGCGGACGATCGGAGCGGTGAAAAATTTGTTGCTACCCTTGGCGTACCAACTACGGAAAGTTTATATGGAGAAATAAAAGCAACGGATTACCTAATCGGATACGATTTAGTTAAAAAGGTTGGCTTAAAGAAATATCCGATTAAAGTAAAAAAAGATTATATTCTTGTTTGGGAAGCGGCTACTCCGGAGGAAGAACTAGAAGAGGGGAAAGAGCCGGAGCAAATGACAGAAACGGTTACGATCGAGCAGGTTATACCGGTACCAAGAGCTTATGGATATTGGGAAATAAAGAACTTTGATTATTACACGATCAATGCCGGAACACTAAATAACTATGCATTACCAAACGGAAGCATTACGTTAAAGCCAAATGCATCCTATTATAATGTTCCAAGTGTAAGCTATTATCATTCTAATAGTGAGGATTATCACATTATACCACCCAAAGAGGTTAGCTCCGGAATAACTCTTCCGGCGCAAACCATAACCGGGAAAACGGACAAGCCAATGCTACCGAAGGAAGATTTTACGAAGCAAGCTTATGCTATGAGCGGCAAGATCAAGGTAAGAAGCGACCGCATTATCTATGACGGAGCTACCGTTATGAATGATAAAATCGTTGAAACAGAAGCTCCGAACGTTAACGTTACACCTATAAAGCAATGTTATGCGATGACAAATGAAAATGTATTGTATAAGCCGGGGCAAGTGATCGAAGCCACGAAAGAAAATGGAGATTATGGATCGGTCGGATCCATAGATTATAAATGCCGTACTTCAGATGTTTCATCTAAGAATAACACGCTATCTTATCCGGTTGTCGGTATAAATAATGTTGTAATACATACCCCAGTGCTTTGTGATCCAATCGTTGAAGCAGACAATGATAAATATGTACAGTTAATAAAACCGGATAAAAATGCCGTGCAATTAGTCTTAGATAAAAACAATACCTTATCCGATTTTACCGTGAAGATCTCGAATACAGGGATGCATAGTTATATGCAGGGATACTTTACCAGGGACTTTTCAAAATCACTTCGTGATCCATTGATTTCTTATATAGCGGATAAAAAAGGAATATTACGTAATGAAGTAAAATTTCCTTTTGATGTATATATTGATGTGGGAGAGGATGGAAAGATAGAAAACGATGATTTTATCCCGGCAAATACCTGGATCGCAATAGGAAGAGCAACTGCAAGATTTTACCTGCCAATGTGGGTGGAGGAAGGAATATATACTGCGGAATTTCGAACGGTGGCCATAAATTGTGTCGGAACAATTAGTGGGAGTGATGTTACTAAAACACATGCAACGGAAAAGGAAAAAAATACAAATAGGAGTCATTATGTTGCAACGAATACGGTACAGTTTGAAGTATCCGGCCGTGTTTATGGATTAAATATCTATGATCTTACGGACTATCCCTTATGGGAAGAAGCTTTTCGCATACCGGCGTCCTCGGAATTAAAAAAGAGCTATCCTGCGAAATATCCCAATGGGACAAAGAAGCTAAATTATAATAAGGGCTATTATTATGATTACGCTTTGGGCACCAAGGACCAGTATGGGAAGGATACCGGGAGAAATATAAAATACACCTTTCCTTTGGTAAACGGCAGTCATCCATTTTATAAGAATATCGGTATTCTAAAAACCGGATATATGGTGCGTTTTTCTCTTGAAACAACAGGAAGTATGTATTCGAACGGAGCTATGATATCGATAAAGCCAAGCTTTTATTTTATAGACAAGAATGGGAAGAATAGAACAGCAGTAGATCTTTATTACTCCGAATCCTTTCAAGGTAAGCACCAGCCGCTTGTGAAAGTAGGCAGTAAGCTTGATCTAACGAATGTTAAATCTATAAGGACAGGAGATCTTGATCATGGTATCCCGGAGAATGAACTGCGGCAGACAGCACTTGTGAAGGAAGAAGGCTATGGCGATCTTATATGGAGTACGGAGGAAATGTTCACCTTTTCCCATATCCGTCTTACCGATGCTTTCCGTACCTTTACCGGTAATGCATATGCAAAAAGTGTCAAAGGCTTACAATCATATAAAAAGGTAGCAGAAGATAACATAACAGAGGCGGATATGATAAAGCGGACACAGCGTTGGTATGGAGCATATTATTTACCAAACCATGTATATGCCGTAGAAAAAGATTACAATGTTATGGATTATTCTCAGAAGTACGGCATTAATTTCTCAGAAGACTTTTGGTTAAAGGATGGCTATATTATCATAAATCTGAGGATTGAGACATTGGATCAATACGGAGAGAAGCACTTAAGCTATATCAATCCGGCAAATTTTGAGAAAAACGGCAATTGCTCTATGTGGATATTGGAAGGACCACCGATGGAAAAGCAAAGTTATAAAGGGCCTACTTTTAAATTTTATGCGGGTGATTTTATTCTCTATGATGCTGGTAAAAAAGCCAGCGATGATTATTCCGGC
>SVEA01000105.1 GCA_015057615.1 Lachnospiraceae bacterium
ACTACTGTATGGTATTGATTATAACCAAAATAAAGTAACTAATAAACCAAAAAGTGTCAGTAACCAGTTTTCATTCATAGTGGTGCGGCAAACGCATGAGGGATTTGACACCTTAATCTTATTACATAATAATCACTTCGGTATAAAGTATTTTAAATTTTTAACAAAGATTCAGTAAGAAGATATGACGTGAACTGCATGTCTCGTTGAAGCTGCACTAGCTGCTGCTAATTTAATGAAGGATAGGATTTATAATGAGCTGGGATTTTCCGTGAATATCGGTATATCTTCCAATAAATTATTGGCAAAGATGGCCTCCGATTTTAAGAAACCTAATTTGGCGCATACCTTATTTCTAGATGAGATTGAGAAGAAGATGTAGTGCCTGCCCGTAGGGAACCTCTTTTATGTTGGAGCGGCTGCGAAGAAGAAACTTCATAAGCTAGGCATTCGTATAATTGGGGAATTGGCCGGGACGGATCTGGATATCCTGCGGGCTCATTTCCAAAAGTATGGGGAAGTGATGTATGCTTTTGCCAATGGGATTGACGTATCCGTAGTTTCTGATGAGGTACTGCCCAACAAAGATTACGGAAACTCAACAACGATTGTGTTTGACATAGAGGATGCCAATGTTGCAAGGATGGTGAGTTAACCAAAAAAAAGGGGTTGTTGCAACAACCCCTAAACTTATTTTTTAAGAGATTCTTCAGTTTCTCGCATTCGTTTCTCGCTGGCTGCATAGTATTCATCGTCGATTTCGATGCCGATGAAACGGCGGTTTAATAAGCGGGCAGCAACACCGGTGGAGGCTACCCCCATGAACATATCCAGAACCAGATCATTTTCGTTACTGGCAATATTGATGATATGTTCTAAGACCTTCAGCGGCTTCTGCGTCGGATGCTTCGGAGATTTTAACCGTTCATTGCCCATGCAGATGGGACTTTCAAAAAAATTGTGCATCTCATTCTGCTTGGTAAAATTCCAGGTGTGTCCCTTATTCCACATGCACACGATTAATTCGCAGCTGTTTAGGAAGGAGGACTTGCGGATATTAGGGATCGGATTGGTTTTATGCCATACCATGAACTGGAACGTATCAAATTCACTGTCAAAGGTTTCATGCCATTTACCAATCAGATTGTAACTGGTAAAGATGAATATATTACCGGTAGGAGAGAGAACCCTTTTAAATTCATCCAGGAAATCAGAAGGAGCCAGCTCCTTCAAATCCCACTTAGCTACATCATTGTTAATCTCGCTGCGCCAATCAAATTTCATATTGCCAGTCGAGTATTTTGCCAGATTATAGGGAGGATCGCATAGAATAAGATCAATGCTTCCATCCGGAATTTCCTTCAATTTCTCCATACAATCACCGTTCATTAGCAGATAGTTATCTATGGTATTTACATCTATCATAAGGGATATATCTCCTCTCATAGTGCTTTTTTATCAGATATTGAATGAAAATAAAGCAGTTTAATACGTTCCAAAGCATTCTTCATATATTCCGAACTGATCTTATATTGATCAAAAACAACCCGGTATCCTTCCGGATCATTGCATACGAAATTCCAATAATCCTTTCCGATTAACAACTCGTCCTCTGCAAAGAAGGTCTGAACCCGTTCCTGATGCCAGGGAGAGCCCTCGCCAAATTTGTTGTAGGCAGTCGCAAAGAATATCTTAACGGTTTCGTTGTTACTCAGGGCATTTTTCAGGATGAAAAATTCATTTAAAAGCGCGATCTTTTCTGATTTTGCCTTCTTATTATCCAAATCGCCCCCTGCCTTTAACTCGATCAGGTAATGGCAGCCTTTCTCCTCATCATAAAAATAATTATCCGTTTCGTGAGAAGTCAGAAAGCTTGTGACATTGGAGGGAACCAGGCAGTTAAAATTCTGGTAATCCCTGGTGCTTGGTTTCGCATCCCTTTTCTCATAGGCGGTCATGAGAAAATCAATATGCTGTGTCTGCTGAGGTAGTAGGTAGGATTCAATTCTTCCCTTTACGGTGAAGGAAATCTTCGCAATGGCATTGCCCATGTTCTCCAGTACCTTGCCGAAGGAACTGTCAAAGGAACGCACAAAGGCGGAATAGAACATAAACTCCTCACCGAGCTGAGAAATAAATGCATTGTTTTTCTTAGCGTTAATCACACCCAGGGGATCGTCCACTTCTGCGCGGTATCTCGTTTCGAGACCGTCTACAAACTGACGCATATGGGTATCTACAATTTCTTTAATAAACTGCTCTTTTCTGCTGTTCATAATAATAACCTTATCTTTCTCAAAGCCTGCAAATTTGAGGCTTCAGGTACAAATTTGCAAAGCGAATTAATTCGCTTTACGCCCATGCCTTTTGGGCATAAATCCTGAAGAATAGCTGCTTTTGCTATTCTTGCAAAGACTTGC
This sequence comes from Lachnospiraceae bacterium, assembly GCA_015057615.1. GTDB lineage: Bacteria > Bacillota > Clostridia > Lachnospirales > Lachnospiraceae > Mobilitalea. Next base: position 2,421 of record SVEA01000105.1, read on the forward strand.
ATTTAAGCAAGGCTTTTAGCTCGCAGTTCTTTTGCGAGACTATTCACACTAAACTCCTTAAATATCAATTATAGCATGATAATGAGTAAACGTCCAAGATAAAATCAAGAACATTTGTTTTTATTAATCAAGTACTAATTTTCAAGGGGCTTGATTTTTTGGTTATAAATATGTTTTAAGAACACGATACAAATCAATAGAGAGCCGATCTCTGCGATCGGGAAGGCAAACCAGATGGCAGTAAGGCCGAAGTTTTTTGATAGCAGGTAGGCAGCTGGCAGCAGGAGAATCAGCTGCCTTGTCAGGGAGTTTATCAGGCTGAAAAGACCATTTCCTAATGCCTGAAATACCGAGACGGTGATAATACAAAAACCGGCAAAGACAAAATGCAGGCTGATAATGCGTAATGCGGGCACCCCGATTTCCAGCATCGCATCGGTCGCATTAAACAGGGAGAGCAGTTGTACCGGAAAAATCTGAAAAATAATAAATCCAAAGAACATGACTACTACCGCGGCGCCGATACTATACTTCATCGTATCCAGGATACGCTTCTTATTACGCGCTCCGTAATTGTAAGCAATGATGGGAACCATTCCGTTATTAAGGCCGAAGACCGGCATGAAAATAAAGCTCTGCAGCTTAAAATATATGCCGAAGACGGATACGGCTGTGGTTGTAAATTGAATTAATATTTTATTTAAGCAGAAAGTCAGTACGGAACCGATGGATTGCATTAAAAAGGATGGCGCACCTACGGTATAAATACTCTTTATGGTTCTCCAGCAGGGAGTGAATTTTTTAAACGATATCTTTACCTCATGGTTCTTCCGAAGGTTAAAATACAGGGAAAGCCCAGCAGCGCCGATCTCGCCAATTACGGTTGCGAGAGCTGCACCGGTAACACCCATTTTAGGAAAACCAAAGAGTCCGAAGATCATAATGGGGTCCAGAATAATATTGATAATCGCTCCGGTTATCTGGGTGATCATACTGTAAAAGGTTTTACCGGAGGACTGTATAATACGTTCGAAGGTTATCTCCATGAATACGCCAATGGAGAAAAGGGATATGATCTGAAGATACTGGGTCCCGTATTTGATAATCTCGGGGTCCTTTGTTTGAGACAGCATATAAGGCTCTGCAAATAAAAAGCCGAAAACAGCAAATAGGATACTGCTGATTAAGGCAAGGAAGATGCCATTTACCGCGGAAGCATTTACCTCTTTCTGGTTTTTCTCACCCAGGCTTCGGGACAATAAGGAATTAATACCGACTCCGGTACCATTTGCAATGGCGATCATAAAGTTTTGAATCGGGAAAGCCAGGGATAGAGCAGTTAATGCATTTTCATTTATCTGCGCTACGAAGATACTATCAATAATGTTATATAATGCCATGACCATCATGGAAATCATCATGGGAACAGACATATTGAGTAATAATTTGGGTACAGGCATAATACCCATTTTGTTTTCTCTTTTTTCAGTTTGTAACATAGGTTTCTCCTTTACATGTAAGTAATTAACAAAAAAATAACCAGATGCTCCTTTTGCTAATGTAAACATCCGGTCAATGCTACCTGATGATAAACGGTATCTAATAATATTACTTATAGTACGCAGGAAAGTCAAGTACCCTTTCCCAAGGCAAAAAAAGCCATATTTCTTCGCCGTCCCAATTGGAGAGCAAGCAGAACGGAGAAAGAAAATATGACTTTTTTAAACTCTTATTTAATTATGCGGTAAAGAATGCAATGTCATCTTCGACGGTACCAATGCCGGCAATGCCGAAGCTCTCTACCAGAACCTTAGCTACATTCGGGGAAAGGAAGGCAGGAAGGGTAGGTCCAAGGTGGATGTTCTTAACGCCTAAGTAGAGCAGGGAGAGAAGAACGATCACCGCTTTTTGCTCATACCATGCAATATTGTAAACGATCGGAAGCTCATTTACATCCGTAAGCTCGAAGGCTTCCTTTAATTTCAGTGCGATCAGTGCCAGAGAATAGGAGTCGTTGCATTGACCTGCATCCAGAACTCTCGGAATTCCGCCGATATCGCCGAGATTTAACTTATTATATTTGTATTTTGCACAGCCGGCAGTCAGTATGACCGTATCCTTAGGCAGAGCCTTGGCAAAATCCGTATAGTAGTTTCTTGCTTTCTGGCGTCCGTCACAGCCAGCCATAACAAAGAATTTACGGATAGCACCGGATTTGACAGTGTCTATGATCTGATCTGCTAAAGCAAATACCTGATTGTGAGCAAAGCCGCCGATGATTTCCCCCTTTTCAATCTCTGCCGGAGGCGGACAGGTCTTGGCAAGCGCGATAATCTGTGAGAAATCCTTATATCCATTCTCATCCCGGTCAATATGCGTACATCCGGCAACTCCCGATGCACCGGTGGTAAATAATCGGTTCTTATAGCTGTCCTTAGGAGGAACAACGCAGTTGGTGGTCATAAGGATTGGTCCGTGGAAGCTTTCGAACTCTTCCTTCTGCTTCCACCAGGCATTGCCATAGTTCCCGACGAAGTTATCGTATTTCTTGAACGAGGGATAGTAGTGCGCCGGAAGCATTTCCGAATGTGTATAGACATCCACACCGGTTCCCTGTGTCTGCTCTAATAACTGCTCTAAGTCTCTTAAGTCGTGGCCGGAGACCAGGATACCAGGTTTGCTGCCGACACCGATATTGACCTTCGTGATCTCTGGATCGCCATAGGTCTTGGTATTTGCGGTATCCAGTAAAGCCATTCCCTCAACGCCCCATTTGCCAGTTTCCATTGTAAGGGCAATTAATTCCTCCGCGGTTAAGGAATCATCAAGAGTGGCGGCGAATGCTTTCTGCATAAAGGCACTGATTTTGGTATCATCGTAATTTAATTCATTTGCATGCTTCATGTAAGCTGCCAGACCTTTTAATCCATAGGTGATCAGCTCTTTCAGACTTCGAATATCCTCATTCTTTTCAGCAAGAACACCGACCTTGGCGGAAACGGATTTCTGATCGAGTTCTTCCCTTGTCGCGCCGGTCCAGAGAGCAGCTTCCGGAAGAGCTTTTTTATTCACGATCTTTGCAAGCAATTCGTTCTTTAACTTCAGGGTCTCAAAGACTCTCTGATAGAAGATATCATTATCAAAATTAGCATTTGTAATGGTTGTGAAGAGATTGATGGTAATATAGTGATCAACCTGAGAGGAGATCTCTTCTCCCTGTGCCCGAAGAGCAGTGGTTACCGCACTTAAGCCCTTGGTAGCATAGATTAATAAATCTTGCATGCGAGCTAAGTCCGGTGTCTTCCCGCATACCCCGGATCTGGTACAGCCGGTACATCCTGCGGTTTCCTGACATTGGTAACAAAACATTAATTTCTCCATTTTTTTCCTCATTTCTGCGCGGCTTTGGCGCTTTGTTTTTCTTTATTTTATTGGCAGGATTGCGTGTTGTGAATGAAATATGTTTCCTGTTACTTATCAATGCATAAATTGTGCAAATTAATGAAGTTGTTTATAAATCGGCTTTTTGATACATGAATATAAATGTAAATTGATTTTTATCCCTGGGATTTCTATTGATTTCTAAGCACAAGGTGAGTATAATACAGATAAATCCAAAAAAGTGTAGCTACAGCTACAGAATGGAATGTTGATTGCTACTTGTAATGCGCAAAAGGCAGCGCAGAAAGGAGGTTGAATATGGAGAAATACAATTCAGTTATAAAAAAATGTGTACTGTTTCGTAATATAGAGGATAAAGATTACAAGCATTTATTAAGCTGCCTGGATGCTAAGGTAAAGTCACTGCGGGCGGATGAGTATCTATTCTTTGCTGGGGATGAGATTAATTATGTGGGAATTGTGCTGGAAGGAATCGTGGAAATTATGAAAGAAAGTCTTGCCGGGAATAAGCATATTGTGGCATTCCTGGAGGCATCCGATATGTTTGCAGAGGGGATTGTCTGCACCGTAAAACGGATTTCCCCGGTGACGGTGAGGATTAAGGAGGATGCGAAGGTGCTGCTGATTCCTTATGAAAGAATTACAAAATCCTGTGGTAACAGCTGTCCTTTTCACATCAGCCTGATACAAAATATGATGATTGTGCTGGGGGAAAAGAATGTAGGATTAAACCGCAAGCTTGAGCTTCTGACTTTAAAAGGAATGCGGGAGAAGATCGCAAGTTTCTTGCTGAATGAATCCAATGAAAGGGGGAGCAGTATCTTCCAGATCGTTCTTAACCGTACGGAGCTTGCAGATTATCTTAATGTATCCCGTACCTCAATGTGCCGGGAATTGGCAAGAATGAAGGCGGAGGGGATAATCGATTACTATGGACGCAGTTTCAAGATATTAAATCGGCAGCAGTTGGCGGAGTGCCTGGAGTGATAGGAGTCTTAAATTGAATATAAACAGCCGTCGTCAGCCGGTCTTAGCCAACCTGAATAGATATAAGATCCTACTCCTGGTATAGTTCTTATATGACGTATGCATGCAATTAGGTTGTGTAAAAGTAAAAAGGAGCTGCTGCATTTTTCTTTGCAAGCGAGCTCCTTTGTTATAGGAAAGTTTCTGAATTTACCCAAAACATAAAAAGTACTCCGTGCAGGATGTGCACTCGCATGTTAGGTATATGCTGGCTTTGCCAACCGCGCTCGGCGCGAGAGTTTACCAAGGAAAACTCTTTGCTACATTCATTAGGTCAGGATAATCGGAACTTTTCCTGTAATAGAGACTTCCTGTGGAGATATTAGGCAATTATATGCTAAAAGCTCCACGCCATTCTCTGAAGCATATCTTACCCGGTCGGAAAATTCAGGATCCGTGATTTTATTTGGACTAAACCCTCTCACATCCGTTATTTGTACAACGAATAGAAGCACACTTCGGTAACCATCCTTCACTGCGCAGACCAGTTCATCAATATGCTTCTTTCCCCGCTTAGTCGGAGCATCCGGGAAGTAGCACCAGCCGTCCCGTTCCAGAGTGACCCCTTTCACCTCAACAAAGCATGTATCTTTTCCAATCAGCTGAAGATCAAATCGGCTGTTTTGGTAAGTAACTTCTCTTCGAATCTCGGAATAACCCTGAAGCTCTTCAATTACATCCGAAGCGATCGCTTCCTGAGCAAGTGCATTCGGGAGCTGCGAATCTATAGAAATCCAGCAGGAATTCTTCCTTACCATCCGAAGCTCATATTGTGTTTTTCTTGCGGTGGAGGGATGGTAGGAAAGTATAACCTGTACGCTGGGTAGCAATAACTCTCCCAGGCGTCCGGTGTTTGGAATGTGACAAAGGACTTCTTCTCCATCCAAATCTACATATGCAATAAAACGGTTTGCCCTTCTTAAGAAGGTGCCGTAATAAATGTCGTAATTTAATTTCACAATAAAACCTTCCTTCATAAAACCAGAGCGGTTATTCGTTTTTTGGTTTCAGCCATCTATTATAGTACAAACTATCCAGAGAATCAATTCAAATCAGATAAGTATTCGGAAAAATTAATTATCAGCCAATCTTAGCCAGCCGGAATTATAAAAATGTCCTATTCCTACACATAGCTTTTATAATGATTTATGATGCCCGTAATATTACATTAAGAACTTAAAATAGTAGTATATAAAACTGAATAATGATATAATCGGCTAGCAATATTAAAAAAACAATTTGTAGAATGGATAGGCAACTGGTTTTCAAAGTTACAATGTGATTTATCGCAGAAAATCGGGATCATTATTGTATATTTTCAATAATAAAATAGGAAATTAGGACTATTACAAATTGGAATAATGTGGTATAATAATGTCGATATGTGGTAACTAAGAAGCTGTTTTTCAATTATAATAGGGGGACTATAAATTGAAAAAAAGAAAATTAATAGGGGTAATTATTTCTGAAGTTGAGGAACTGTATCAGCATAAACTTCTCAGGGGGATCATTTCACAGTGTTATGCTTTGAATTACGACGTTGCAATCTTCTCAACATTTATTAAGGATTCCGATTTTACAGAATATAAGATAGGTGAAAAGAATATATTCAACCTAATGAATCTGAGCCTTTTTGATGGAATTCTGGTCGCATCCTTAACCTTAGTTATCGAAAATCTGGCGGAAGAGATTGAACAGATGCTGCTAGAAAAGTGTGAATGCCCGGTGCTGTTTATGGATAAACCTGCAAAATTCTTTCCCAGCATCAATACGAACGATTGGGAAGCAGCAGAGAAAATTGTTGATCATCTAATTGAGGAGCATGAATATCACGATATCTATTGTCTGGCTGCGGATCCTAATGCGGTTGCTACAAAATTAAGAGTGGAAGGATATAAAGCGTCCTTAAGAAAACATAATATTCCGATTGATGAAAGCAGAATATCCTATGAGGGAGATTTTGGGCATACGGGGGGTGAACATCTTGCAAGAAGGTTAGCCAGCGGTGAGATCAAAAAGCCGGATGCGGTTATGTGTATCAATGACCGCATGGCGATCGGCCTGGCAAATGAATTGCTTAATCACGGAATTCATGTTCCGGAAGATATTGCAATTACCGGTTATGACGGAATCGACGAGACCGCGATCTGCTATACGTCAATTACTACATTCTCGGCTCCGATCATACAGACTGGTATCGATGCGGTATGTGAGCTGTCCGAAATGATGACCGGAGTCAAGCCGGAGCCATATAAGACCTATACCGGAAATCTGGAGATCGGGCATAGCTGCGGCTGTTCGGATATCAATTATGTAAAACGAAGTGGAATTTTACGGTTAAAGGATAAATTAGACGATTATAAAATATTTTTAGACAGTTATATGACAGAGTCGCTTACCACAGCAAGAGACTTAGAAGACTGCATTAATAAATTCTGTTATTATTTATACCTGATCAAAAATTATTCGGATTATTATCTTTGTTTATGCGATAACTGGGATGATAGTACGGATCATTATGATGCTGAAGATCCGGTACATACGAAGGCTGGCTATACGGAAAACATGAAGCTGGCATTAGTCTGTGAAGACGCAAAGCCTGTCAAGAGTAACGATAACTTCAAAACGAAGGATATGATTCCAGATCTGTGGAGAGAGCGTGAGAAACCGAAGGCATATTATTTTACGCCGCTGCATTTTAATGATTTTTGCATAGGCTATTCCGTCATTACCTATGGGGATAAGGTGAAGGCATATGATATTACCTATCGGAATTGGAGCCGAAATATTATGAATGCCTTGGAATATTATCGGATGAATAAGAAGCTGTATTTGGCTTCGTTTCGAGATGTACTGACCGGCGTCTATAATCGAAATGGTTTGAACCAAAATCTTCCCATTATTCTTGATGAAGCAATCAGAGAAAAGAAAATGCTGCTTGTATTTATGGCGGATCTGGATAATCTTAAGGAAATCAATGACAACTTCGGGCATATGGAAGGGGACCATGTGATTTCTGTTGTTGCCAAAGCAATCCAGAGTTGTCTGATCGGAGATGAGATTTGCGCCAGAGTCGGCGGGGATGAATTCCTAGTTGTAGGTACCTGCGACGAAACCACTGGCTCGCCGGAGGAATTTATCCGTAAGGTCAATAAATACCTAAGAAAATATAATAAGAATTCGATGAAACCATATAAGATCAAGATAAGCATGGGAGCCTTTGGTGATTATATTACAGAGAAATCAAAAATAAATGAAATGATAAACTATGCGGATTATATTATGTATCAGAATAAAGCTAGGAATAAGCAGAAGTATAATCTTTAGAGGATGAACTATAAATAGAGGGGATGCGAAGGAGACTTTCGCATCCCTTTACGGTTTTTCTTACTTTTTCATCAGTTGAAACAGAATTTCAAACAGATTTGATACTTCTTTTTGCTCTGCCGGATTAAGGCTGTTAAGCCGATTAATCAATAAAGCTAAAGCGGTATCAGACTCTTTGCTGGTTTCCGTCGCAGGCTGTATATATCTGAATAATTCCTCAAATGTTATTCCCAGAGCATTGACAATCTTTTCTATACTGTCCAGTCTGGGGATGGTTTTGCCTCTTTCAATACGTCCTAAATGGGTAGTGTTTACGTCTGCCTTTTCCGCCAATTGCTCTATGCTCAATCCCTTGTCATTTCTGATTATTCTTATTCTATTACCTATAATCTTAGAAATATCGCTCATGAAGTACCTCCTACCTATTAAGCATAAGATACATTTTATTCCACATAGTCTCAACAGCATATAAGCGGTTATTTGCTAATAAAACAATATATAAGCGTTGATAATCGTAATAATATCCTATATACGGATCTTTATGAAAAATTTTGATAGGTCATCCTTTATTCCAATCTATAAAATAATTACAGCTATATTATCCCCAATTAAATATAGATAGACAGGGAGCCGGCAGATTATATTCTGTAGGCTTCTTGTTTTATTATAAACTGGATTATAGTATTACAATACAATCCGTTATATATTCGGCTCCCACAAGATGTAACTATGCTCTATAGTTATTACATTTGTTCAAATGTTTACTGCAACGAAAGGAACATGACTGTGATTTAAAAACAGGAAGTTTTGAGGCATCAATCCAGAAATTTGGAAATAAGGGATGGTCAAGAAATTGGGGTATAACATTTGAAGGAAATGATCAAAATGTTAAGTGGGAGAGGCTATCGAAAGGTTGAGATATAAGATTTTACAAAATAAGTTATTATCTATATAATATAAGCACAATGGAATCTAACATATCCAATATATAGGGGAGGGAAATTGATGCTTGAAAGAAATTATATTTTAAAGGTATTGAAAGCACAAATAAATATTAATGGACATATCATAGGAGCCGCTTCCGGATCGGGAATGACAGCGAAATATGCCGTTATGGGTGGAGCTGATTTTGTGTTAGCATTAAGTGCTGGAAGATATAGAGTTATGGGGCGAAGTTCTTTAGCCAGTTATTTCTGTCATGGGAATAATAATGAAATAGTTATGGAATCAGGATCAAGAGAATTATTGCCAATCATAAAAGATGTACCTGTTTTATTTGGCTTGTTTGCAAGTGATCCATTTATTCATTTGTATGACTATTTGAAAGAAATAAAGAAACAAGGGTTTTCGGGTATCGTTAATTTCCCGACGGTTTCTTTAATAGACGGAGTATTTAGAGAAGCGATAGAAGAGGATGGAAATACATATGCAAAAGAAGTAGAGGCAATTAAACTGGCCAATTATTTGGATTTGTTTACCGTTGCTTTTGTAACAGATGAAGTGCAGGCTATGCAAATGCTGTTGGCGGGGGCAGATGTGATTTGTGTACATCTTGGTTTGACAAAAGGTGGGTTTTTAGGGGCTAAGAAATATATATCTATTGATGAAGCAAGGAGGATAGCAGATAAAATATTCTGTTGTTGTAATGAAGTACGGCCAGAGGTTATTAAAATGGTATATTCGGGTCCGGCAAATACGCCGATTGATATGCAATATTTATATAAAAATACATCTTGTCAGGGGTATATAGGTGGTTCTACTTTTGACCGTATTCCCACAGAGCGGGCGGTACTTAATACAACGAAAGCCTTTAAAAGTTATGGAAGTCTTGCGGCAGATGACCCGCGGTTACGAGTTTTGGAAGGTCAGATGGACACAAAAGATTATGTGCAGTTTGTAAAAGAGTATATCGAAGAACATTATGCAGAAGAAATTCAGTTAAGAGATTTAGCATTGTTTGCTCATATTTCTGGTTCTTACTTAAGTACAAAATTTAAAAATGAGGTAGGGTGCAGTTTTTCAGAATATTTAATTCGATTTCGTATGAATAAGGCAGAAGATTTATTAAAGGGAAAGCAATATTCATGTAAAGAAGTAGCGGAAAAAGTGGGGTACAAAGATTATGCACAGTTTTCAAAGATGTTTAAAAAGTATATAGGAGTAAGTCCTACACAGATTGAAGAATAATAATTGATTAGTTGCGGCAGAATAGGTTCACAGCTTATTCTGCTGTTTTTAACATATATTATATAAACACAAGAAAAACGAAAAAATAAACATTTAGAAAAGAAATAAACACATCATATAAGAATATAAATACATTTACATGAAATAATTTTTTGATTATGATAATAATAGAAACAAGAAAAGCAGATTGGCCAATCTGAAACATCAAGAAAGGAGAAAGGAAATGAAAGTAGTTGCAATAGCGGGAACATTTGATACGAAAGGGAAAGAGTATCAATATGTAAAAGATTTGGTGGAACAGTTAGGTTTAAAGGCTTATATGATTCACACAGGAGTATTTAAACCAGCATTTTCAGTGGATGTTTCTAATAGGACGGTGGCAGAAGCTGCGGGGTATAACATTGATGAAATTGTAGCTAAAAAAGATCGTGCTTTAGCTACAGAAGCATTATCAAAAGGAATGCAAAAATTAGTACCTGAGCTTTATAAGGAAGGAAAATTTGATGGAATTCTTTCTTTTGGTGGTTCGGGAGGAACATCTTTAGTAACACCGGCGATGCGAGAGTTGCCGATAGGAGTACCAAAAGTAATGGTATCTACAATGGCATCAGGAAATGTGGAGCAATATGTAGGAACGAGCGATATTATTATGATGCCATCTATTGTTGATGTGGCAGGACTTAATAAAATATCGAAGACAATTTTTGGCAATGCTGTTTTGGCAATTGCGGGGATGTTAGGAATGAAGGATCAACTGAAAGAAGAAACCGATGATGGAAAGCCACTAGTAGCGGCAACGATGTTTGGGGTTACGACGCAGGGAATTAAATATGCACAGGAATATTTGGAAAACAGAGGATATGAGGTATTAGTATTCCATGCAACAGGAACTGGTGGAAAAACAATGGAAGCTTTAGTTAATGCCGGATTCTTTAGTGGAGTATTAGATATGACAACAACAGAGTGGTGTGATGAAATTGTTGGTGGTGTATTAGCGGCAGGACAGAACCGTCTTGAGGCAGCGGCAAAGAACAAAATACCACAGGTTGTTTCCGTTGGAGCGTTAGACATGGTGAATTTCGGTCCGATTGAAACAGTGCCGGAACAGTTTTCAGGAAGAAATCTTTACAAGCATAATCCAACAGTAACATTGATGCGAACCACAATACCAGAAAATGTTAAAGTGGGAAATAAGTTAGCAGAGAAATTAAACATGGCTTCAGAAAAAACAGCATTATTTTTACCTCTTGCTGGAGTTTCAGCGATTGATCAGCCGGGACAGCCATTCTATGGAGCAGAAGAAGATGAAATTCTCTTTAAAACTTTAAGAGAAGGTGTAAATGAAGATGTGGTTGAAGTAGTGGAAATGAATAATAATATAAACGATCAGGTTTTTGCAGAAGCCGCAGCACAAAAACTGATTGATTATATGGAAGGTTAGGAGGCGGTAAATGAAAATACAAAAATTGGATTTTTCTGTAGCAATTTTAGCCGGACTTGTGTGTTTGGCTCTTCCGTTAAATATACCAGTATGGGCAATTTTTATCGGTTGGGCATGGTATTTTGCATTAGGAGCAAATGCAACAGCGTTTAAGCAAAGTATACCATCAATGATACTAGGTTATGTAGTAGCAGCAATTTCGATCGTTATATATGCGGCAACAAATTATAACCTAATAGCATTGATCATATCCGTTATGATTACAGTTTTTATTATAATGATGTCGCTAAAAACTAAATTGTTTGCGTGCTCATTAGCATCCTTCAATGCCTATTCTTGCTTGTTTGCAGGCTACTATGCGGGGAATTTCCCACAAGTGGCGGAAGGTGGTGCATATGACATTAAGAATGTGTGTATCGCAGTAGGATGATGGATTATTATGGCAAATACAATTGGATTAGTAATTGGTTGGGTTAGTGTAACGTTAGGCTCATTGGGCAAAAAATAAAATTAAAGGAGGAATTTACTATGAACAGAATGACAAGAAGTGAAATTATGGAACAATTTAAAAAAGAGACAGGTGCAGGAAAAATATTAGTAGGTGTAGGAGCAGGAACCGGTATCACTGCAAAGTGCAGTGAAAAAGGCGGAGCAGACATGTTGATTATTTATAACTCTGGACGCTTTCGTATGGCCGGGAGAGGTTCTTTATCAGGATTATTGGCTTATGGCGATGCTAACAAAATTGTTCAGGAAATGGGAGCAGAAGTATTACCAGTAGTAAAGAATACACCAGTACTTGCTGGAGTGTGTGGAACAGACCCATTCCGTGTTATGGATTTGTTTTTAAAGCAATTAAAAGATCAGGGATTTAATGGTGTACAAAACTTCCCGACCGTTGGGTTGATTGACGGAACATTTAGAGCTAACCTTGAAGAAACAGGAATGGGCTATGGGTTAGAAGTAGATATGATTCATGAAGCACACAAATTGGACATGCTCACCTGCCCATATGTATTTGATGCAGAGCAGGCAAAAGCGATGGCGGAAGCAGGAGCAGATATTTTAGTTGCTCATATGGGACTAACAACCAAAGGTTCTATTGGGGCGGAAACTGCACTTACTTTGGATGACTGCTGTGTGAAAATCCGTGAAATCATTGCGGCAGGTCGTAAAGTGAATCCGGAAATCATGGTTATTTGCCATGGTGGACCGATTGCTGACCCAGAGGATGCTGCATATGTAATTAAGAATGTGCCTGAAATAGATGGATTCTTTGGAGCATCCTCTATTGAAAGACTTGCATCTGAAAGGGGTATGACAGCACAGACGGAGGCATTTAAAGCAATCAAGAAGTAAAATATAACTTGCACTACCGCTAGGAAATTCGGTAGTGAATCCGGCGGCAATTGAATAAAGGTGTACTAAGCGTGTGCTGATTATTCATTTTTATTGTGCTATTACCTTAGCTTTTCAGCGAAAAAATACAAATCACCCGCCAGTCCAATATATATAAGGACTGGCGGGTGTTATTTTGCAAAAAGTTGTAGTGTATTTGTTTCCTTTCTATAATGTGAATAATACGTATTTAGAGTTTTCCTAAAAGTGATTAAAAATTAAATATACATAGTTAATACGTAAGTATTTCATAACCTGTTTCTGTTACGAGCACCGTTTTTTCCCATTGTGCAGAGGGCTTTCCGTCGGCAGTGTAAATGGTCCAGTCATCGCCCTCATCTACAAATACTTCAGCTTTTCCCATATTGATCATAGGCTCTACGGTGAAAACAAGACCCGGAACCAACAACATCCCAGTTCCTTTTTTGGATACATAACTGACCCAGGGGTCTTCATGAAATTCCAGTCCAATACCGTGTCCGCCGATTTCTCTAACAACCGAATATCCATTTTTCTTAGCATGGTCATTCACCGCTTGCCCCACATCTCCGAGAAATCCCCAGGGCTTAACCTGCTCAATGCCCAGATCCATACATTCTTTCGCAACCTCAACAAGTCTCTTTTTTTCTTCGGAAACATCACCGATACAAAACATACGGGAAGAATCCGAAAAAAAGCCATTGTAAATCGTAGACACATCAATATTTACAATATCGCCATTCCTGAGAATTACATGGTCAGATGGGATACCATGGCATACAATATCATTGATCGAAATGCAAACGCTTTTGGGGTATCCATTAAAATGAAGAGTAGCCGGAATTCCGCCGAGTTCCTTCGTTTTTTCATAAATAAGCCGGTCAAGCTCCTCTGTGGTTATTCCGTCAACCGCATATTCTCCGATAAAATCCAGTAAGGCTATGTTTCGTTTACTGCTTTCCCGGATACCTTCCATTTGCTGCTTCGTTTTAAGCAATTTGATATGGGGAACCTCATACCCTTTTAAACGATAGATTGCTATTTGCTCTTCAAGAAAAGTATGGCATTTTTTGTATTTGCGTCCGCTGCCACACCAGCAGGCATCATTTCTTCCAAGTTTGTCAGACATATTAATAATCATACCCTTTCTTGGCAACCTGCAAACTTTGTGCCGAAGGCTCAAGTTTGCGTGTGAAAAAAATTCACACTACCCTTGTAACTCCGTATTACTGAGTGCTTGACTAAATTACCAAATGATTATAATTTGCATTCTAATTGGCAGTCATACGGTTCTTTTTGTACATGATACGGATTGTACTCCTGCGCTTCGACACACCCCATTGCATGATAAAATGCCTGACTTTCTACCGCAGAATGTGCCGAGATATATAATTTTTTTGCGCCATGTTCCTTTGCCCAGGTCTTTGCCAGTTGAAATAATTCTTTCCCAATCCCTTTTCCGCGCATATCCTCAGAGACATGGATGCTGGATAGATCAAGGTACTCCCTGTTACTTCCAAATAAAGGCGCTTCTACAGAAGTAAATCCTTTCAACGTTTGGTCCGAAAATGCTCCGAAGACTACGCCGCCGGAAGCTGCCGTGTCTTTCAGGCAGGTGACTAATTCATTATATTCCTCTTCCGTCCAATCGTCAGTAAAAGGATCGTCTTTAATGCACCACTTTTCATCAATTTTACGCCAACATAGGGTTACGGTTTGGTGACGCTGAAAATGTGAAAAAAGTTCTCTATTGATTTCATCTGTTTTTAATTTTAAGTACTTCATTTTATCTTTTATCTCCGCAAAAAGAATAATTTTACTATAATTATACCTGTAAAAAACCAAAAAGCAATACATGGATTCGAATAAAGTCCTGACACATTGTTTTTTGCTGGTGTTTTAATGTTATAGGAAAATTCTCCGAGCTTACCTATAACATAAAAAGCACTCTGTACAGGATGCGTACTTGCGCGTTAGGTATATGTTGGCTTTGCCAACCGCGCTCGGCGCGAAAGTGTGCCAAGGCACATTCTTTTTAATTGAATAGGAAAGTCTCGTCCTATTCAATAACAAATGCTCCATGCGAACATAGTTCGCATTGGGATGACGCACTCGCACGTATTGTATTTTGCCAGCGAAACTCTTTCTTGTTTACGAATTGCTAAGTTGATATTGCAAATATAGAATTCTTGTACCATTCTGCTTAATTTGCCATCATGGAAAAACTTAAGCGATAGTAATTCGCCGTTGCATTTTCTTCGGGCAGTAGCAGATTGGATTGTGTGTTAATATAACCAGAATACTCCGTATCACAGGTAACGGTAATACCGGCTTCTGTAAAATGAAAATCCTGAAAAGAGTTATTCTCGATCTGTTTAGCCATTCGCGCTGGTGCCTTTGAAAATAGTCCTATTTCGCGCTGTGCATCAACAAAAGCAAGGGAAGCCAGTAACATCTGTGTATCATAGGATCCCAGCCAATCCGGATTGTTTTCGATTTCAACTAGAAATGAAACCCCCTTTACATATCCTTTTTCAACGCTAAAATGAAACTCCGGACTTTCGCTGCAGCCAAATTCAATATAGGCAGTCCCGTTAAACTCTCTCTCAACCCATTTTCCGACTTCGTTTAATTCTTTATTGCCAAAGCTGATATCAAAAAACTCTGCGTAGTAATTATAATTTTCGACAAACTGTGCAATGGTAAGATCACCCCGGTTCGGTGGCAGCAATTGTGCGGAATGTATCATAAGCAAAATGCCGAATGCTGCTGCATAGGCACCGACAAAGAGCACATTTCGATACCATCTTCGATCCTTTATGGTATACGATATTAATTCGTCCCAAGGCTGCATTTCGTTTTCACTGCATATCTTGTAACTTTTCCAAAGGCGCACAAGGTTATAAATCGGGATATTGAATCCCAGACCGGTGCTTATAACACCCCATGTTCGTTCCAAGCCCTCACTATAGGAAAGTTGCCTTCCGTCAGCATTTTCTATCCGCAGTCCGAAGATTGCCTTCCCCGGTGTTGTTCCGAACAGATGAAGCCACAGCGGTTCTATAAATAGCATGATTACAATGGCTATAAATGTGTCAAACAAATTTCCCCAGGCACTTCTGTCCGTCAAGTTTATATGGAATGCAAATGCGAGGAAAGCCTCCCAAGGGATACGATAAATGAATAAGTCAAATGCTCTGGCAAAAAATCGGCGCCAGGGATAGAATACCTGTGGAAGTTCATCGCCTTTAACGGTGAAATACGGACTACCCGATTCTTCTGTCACGCGATGGATGCCTTCAAGATATTTCGCCGCATCCAGAGTGGCATAAGATGCCCGGTCATCCTGCATAGCACGGCATACCTCCTGCGCATAAGAAACATCCTGCTTTTCCTGCTCCAGATTCTTGATTTGCTTTGCGAGAGTATCTGATAAATCACTGCTTCCGTCCTGGAGTGCCTTGATTTCATTCAAGGAGATATGAAGGCTTCGCAGCAGCTTAATTCGCAACAAAACTTGAAGATCACCTTCCGAATAATCTCTATATCCGTTATCCTCGCGTTTTGGAGTAATCAGTCCCTCGCGTTCATAAAATCGTATGTTTGCCCGCTCCATTCCGGATCGTATTTCGATTTCTTTTATAGTCATATAGTTTTACACCTCCCGTTTCTTTCTTAATAATAAGCTGTAAAGTCTGTTTACAGTCAAGTGTTTTTATCCGATTAAGCAAAAATGTCAAATTATAATAGGACTGTCAAAGCCTTCTTAACCAATAGTCTTCATAAATTTGCACAAATCAAGGAAAAACTTAAGTAATAGGAAACAATATGGTACGCAACTGTTTGAAGTCGTTGGCACTTAGACTGGACTTAGACGACGTATTTTGTGGTCTTATGTACCACTATGTACTTCAATCCAAGTACTGTGTTTTATGCAGTGCTTTGTGAGACAACGTGTTGCGAATGAAATTTGTTTCCTAT
>SVEA01000106.1 GCA_015057615.1 Lachnospiraceae bacterium
ATCAAGGAAAAACTTAAGTAATAGGAAACAATATTTTGATGTGCAACTGTTTGAAGTCGTTGGTACTTAGATCACGTATTTTGTAGCCTTACGTACCATTACGTACTTCAACCCAAGTATTGCGTTTTGGGCAATGCTTTGTGGGACTGCATATTGCGAATGAAATTTGTTTCCTATTACTTATCGATGCATAAATTGTGCAAATTGATAAAGTTAGTTTAATAAATCGGCTTTTGATACCAGAATTAAATTTAATTAATCCTTATACGGAGCTAACGCATCCTGAATTGTTTTTTCAAGAGCTTCTTTGCCGTAGTTATCGACTTCCTTCTTGTTCTTTTCTCCATGCGTGAGACAGCCTGCACCGCCGATGCAGCCGCCGTTACATGCCATTCCTTCGATGAAGTTATAAGGAAGCACATTCTTTGATGCCTTTAATAATGCCGTACGGCAGGCTTCAATTCCATCACAGGCGATTGGTTTTAAATCAAAGTCGTCGATCCCTTTTTCTTTGATCGCTTCCTGTACTGCTTCGGATAAGCCGCCACTTCTTGCAAAAATTCTGCCAAAGTAGGAGGCGTTGTCTAAGCTGTCTAATGGGAGCTTTTCCAAATTAATATCCCGGCTGTCGATCAATGCCTGGAGCTCTTCAAAGGTGATAACATTATCAACATAAGGAGCTACCTCCGGCCGTTTCAATTCCATTTTCTTAGCCGTACATGGTCCCATGAAAACTACCTTACTGGTCGGATCCGTTTTCTTAATGTAACGGGAGATAGCCGTCATTGGAGAAGGATTATGGGAGATATGCTCGACCATAGCAGGGAACTGCTTCTTGATATAGTCAACAAATGCGGGGCAGCAGGAGCTGGTCAGAAATCCTTTCTCCATCAGCTCGTCAGCTTCTGTATCGGCAACCATATCGGCTCCAAGAGCCGCCTCTATTACCGTGTAAAATCCAAGCTCTTTGATCGCACTAATAATTTGTCCAAGCTTTGCATAACTGAACTGGCTGGCAATGGAAGGTGCAACCACAGCATAGAGCTTGTAATTCTGATTGCCGTTGCTTCCTTTAATCAAATTTACGACATCAACAATCTGGGATTTATCCATAATAGCACCAAAAGGACACTGATATACGCAGGCACCACAGGAGATGCATTTGTTATTGTCAATTAATGCCTTTTTACTATCATCCATGCTGATTGCCTTAACCTTACAAGCATTTTGGCAGGGGCGTTTCTGGTTGCGGATGGCAGTATATGGACAGACCTGAGCACATCTACCGCATTCTACGCATTTCTCTTTATCAATATGGGCTTTCTGGTTCTTATCAAAAGTAATGGCATTTCTTTTGCAGACATCCTCGCAGCGGTGTGCAATACAGCCTCTGCAGGCATCGGTTACCTCATAGCCGCCGACAGGACATTCGTCACATGCAATATCAAGAACTTCGATTACATTTGGGTTGTCTGCATTACCACCCATAGCACTGTTAATTCTTTCTCCGACAATTGCCCTCTCCTTATAGATACAGCAACGCATGGTTGCCTCCGGACCCTCAACAATTTTCTGCGGAATACTGTATACTGCATGATGCAGATCATCCTGGAAAGCACTTCTGGCTACTTCCCTTAATACCTTGTATTTTAAATGTTGGACTTTTGTGTCAAATTTTCTAATCATGTTTGTTCCTTTCTAACTAACGAGGTGCAATTACTAAAAATAACTTACCTTAACTTTCTTACCCATGTTTTTTAAACATTCCGCTAACTCATCAATCAACCGCATCTTAATGCTAAAATTTATCGGCAGTTCAGGGTTTTGGTGGGCGGGATTGATCGCTCTGCCGACATAAAAGTTGATGTCGGTAGCCTCTTCAAATAGAAGCTTTGCAATAAGGGAAGCGCCGTCTTTCTGCAGATTCCACTCAGTGTTGCAGGTGTTGTCGGTTACATAATTCTTGGCATACGAAAGGACACGATTGATCGTGATAATCCCTTCGGTTACCAATTCGACTCCCTCAATCTTAGAGATGGGAGGAATTTCAGGATCCACGTAATCGAGCTCCGTATAAATTTCTTTCCCAAGATATTTTGCCGCCAGGGTAGAGGTGGTACCTCCGCATACGATATGTTTCCCTTCCTTTGCAAAGAACAGAGTCATCATTTTCTTAACATCGGCTGGATTGGAGGGCGGCCCGATTAATAAATTGACCGGCTCCCTTTTACGAATCTTGATTGCTGCGACAGTTGTATCATCCCCGGGAAGGTTCTCATACAGCTCGCAGCATTGCTCCATTAGAATGTTGGAAATCATTTTTGCAGAATAGCTTTTATCATAGACCGCTTCCAGAAATTCAATGATATTCTGTCTTTGCCATCCAAAGTTTAATGCTTTTCCGACCCCGGCATAGATTGCACCATCACTCATTGCAACGAGGATATCTCCCGGAGAAAGTTCTATCCTGGATTTATATATGCTTTTATCACCAATCGTCATGTTTATCTTACTGTATTCACATGAAGTACCGTTATGTAGAAAAATAACGTGGGGATTATCGTATTGTATCACCTCGGCAGTTTTGTTGTCAACTATGTGGAGAATGGTAAATGTCGAATAGGCAATCCCTCTTTTTTCACATACCGGCAGTGTGGAGGCAACGGTGGTTACACAATCCTCGATACTCATCTGGTTTGCCAGCATCGTGGAAATGATTTTCGATGTCAGAGTGGAAAGAATACTTGCCTTTACACCGCTTCCAAGTCCATCCGCTAAAACCATAACGAGGGAATTTTCATCCTGCTCTACAATTTCGACATGGTCTCCGCAGAGCTGCTCTCCATATTTATTCACACTGAGATAGCCGACATCCGTGCATAAATTATTCATTATTTAAGGTCTCCTTTAAATGCGTCAGCGCAATTTTGGTTTCCGCGGTGGTTTCCCCAAGGAGGGAAGCAATTTCCTGAACGACGCGCATCTGTTTTTCAATTACTTTATCCGTTATCTCAATGCTCTGGCGGCTGACCTTCTCTTTCTTTAATCTGGCTTTTTCTTCTTCCGTTATATCGCAGAAGATGCTGATAATGATATGATACGTCCGATCGTAAATAATAGTCTCTTCGATATATTTGCGGTACTCTGCGAGGTAGGTCAGTCGGTCATGAATATTTTTTCCGCTGGAGATAACTTCGAGATAGACAGAGGGATTTAAAATGCGCACAACCGGAGCGCCTAGAATATCGCCTTTATGCTTAATGTTAAGGATCTGCTTTGCAGCGCGGTTGATCTGCTGAACCTCAAGATCCTCGTTAAGGACAATGACACCGCTTGGCATATTGTAAATGATATTATCGGAGAAGTTCTCTGCTTTTTCCTTTAGAAACGGCAGGCACATCGTCAGATCCGCCTTTCCTTGAAGAACGGCGATCGCTTTCTCCCGACAGGTGTTATAGCCGCAGCTGCCGCAATTAAGCTCCTGCTCCGGAGAGGATTTCCCCATTTTATGCAGAATTTCTGTTATTGCACTGCTGCCCGGCATGGGATTGGTATGACCAAGGTAAGTAAATGGTTTGCTTAGTTTTTCCCTGTCCGGTGAGATAATGTCAAAATCTGTTTCATGCGCATAGCGGTTGACGGCAATATAGTCCGTTACCGGAGTATGATGCTCCCTATTCATTGCCGGACCTCCGATACAGCTTCCGACACAGGCAGACATTTCAATAAAGCAGTGGGACAGTTTCCCGCCGATAATATCCTTTAGGGCTTGTATACAGTTCTCGGTTCCGTCGATCGCAATGTAATCATAGTTCGTATTTTCAATGATCATGGAACGGATAATTCCTCCTGCGGTGGGGAATAGCCTAGCCCTGCCTTCCGTTACCGTCTCCCGGCCAGTGGATGGGGAGACGGAGATACCTTCCTCCTTAAGCCATCCGGATAATTCCTCGAAGGTAAGGACACAGTCCACTATACCGGCGTACTGATCCGCTTCCTCCTTCTTAGAAATACAAGGGCCGACGAAAACGGTATAGGCATCCGGATGCTCCTCTTTTATCTTCATACAGTGTGCCTGCATGGGGGATACGACCTTGGCAAGATAAGGAAGAGCCTCAGGAAAGTATTTCTGGATTAAAGAATTGACGGTATGGCAACAGGAAGAAATGATGACCTTTTCCTCTTCCTGCTTCAGAAGCTGTTCATATTCTCTTTTTACAATGGTGGCACCGAGTGCGGTTTCGGAAGCACCGGCAAAGCCAAGCTTTTGAAGTGCTTCTTCCATACCGGCAATAGTAGCACCATGAAAATTTGCAACAAAAGAAGGGGCAACACTGACAAATACAGGTTTCCCCGAAGCAATCAATTCCTTAACTTTATCTACATCGTTCTTAATCTGTTTGGCATTTTGTGGACATACGACGAAGCATTCCCCGCATAGAATGCACTGGTCCTTTACAATGTGTGCCTGATGATCCGCAAACCGGATTGATTTCACCGGGCAATAACGGATGCATTTATAACAATTCTTGCAATTCGCTTTTTTCAATTGTATGTAATAGTCCATATTTTTAATTCCTCTTATTTCTAGTGATATCTATGAAAAATGGGAGAGAACGTGCTTTTCAAAAAATTCATAGAAATTGTCTTTGGATACTCCACATATAATTTCATCATTAATTTTCACAGATACTCCGTCCTTGCATTTACCAAGGCAGAAAGCAGCAGATAAATTAACTTTATCCTCAAGGTGATTCGTCGCCAATTCTTGCTTCATTAATTGAATAACATCATACGACCCTTTCAGATGACAGGAACTTCCGACACAAACATAAATATTCATTATGAATTCTCCTTTATTAATTAATTATTGGATTGATGAAAGTTTCTTGACTTTGTGTATATGATATTTTAATTACCGTAATGGTATCTGGAGAAAATTATAAAAACTTGTTAATCCATCATCAATAATTCAATTATAATACTTTGTTAATTTTATGTCAATGTATAGCGGCCATCTTTTCACGGATTCTTTCATGGTGTTTTCTGTAAATGTAGCCTGCTTTAGCGTGGAGATAAGGAAATGGATTCTGCCTTTGTGGAAAGAAAGAGGTATGCACCTTATTTATTAAGATATTCTTCGTTCCATGCGATTACCTCCTGCATTGCCTTAAGTCCCGGCGCACCGATGGTAATTCGCTTGTTGACGCAGGTTGTTAAGCGGATGGCATCGTAGATATCCGATTGAAAAGCAGGGCTGAACTTCTGGAACTTATCCAGGCTTAAATCTTCTAAAGCTGTAGAATGGTTAATACAATACAGCACCAGTTGGCCGATGATACTGTGGGCATCCCGGAAGGGAACGCCTTTTCCGACAAGGTAATCGGCGGCATCGGTGGCATTTGTAAAGCCATTTTTGGCACTGCGCTCCATTGCCTGCGTGTGGATTTTCATGGTGGAAAGCATACCGGTAAATAAGGCAAGACAGCCTTTTACGGTATCAATCGCATCAAAGGTCATTTCCTTATCCTCCTGCATATCTTTGTTATAGGCAAGGGGAAGCCCTTTCATTGTGGTTAAAAGAGAGAATAAGGCACCATAGACCCTGCCGGTTTTTCCTCGCACCAGTTCGGCAATATCGGGATTCTTCTTCTGCGGCATGATGCTGGAACCGGTAGAATACGAATCATCCAATTCGATAAATTGATATTCATTGCTGTTCCATAGGATGATTTCCTCACTGAAACGGCTTAGATGCATCATAATGGTAGACAGAGCACTTAGAAGCTCGATTAAATAATCCCGATCGGATACACTATCCATACTATTGAAGGTCGGGCCGTCAAAACCAAGCAGGGAGGCGGTATAATTGCGGTCCAGCGGATAGGTCGTACCCGCCAAAGCGCCTGCTCCGAGGGGACACAGATTCATTCGTTTCTGAATATCGTACAGCCGGGAACGATCTCTCTTAAACATTTCAAAATAGGCACCCAAATGATGCGCCAGGGTAACCGGCTGTGCTTTTTGCAGATGTGTAAAGCCGGGGAGAAAGGTTTTGGTATTCACTTTCATCATGGTATGGAGCGTGCTTAGCAGGTTCTTCAGCAGCGCATCTATTTCCGTAATTTCATCCCGTATGTACAACTTCATATCAAGGGCAACCTGATCGTTACGGCTCCTTCCGGTATGAAGCTTCTTGCCTGCTTCTCCGATCCGTTCGATCAGACAGGCTTCAACAAAGCTATGAATATCTTCACATGTTGGATCGATTTTTAGGCTGCCGTTTGCGATATCCTCTCGAATCCCATTTAGACCCCCGATGATTTGATCCTTTTCTTTATCGGTTAAGATTCCCTGCTTTGCCAGCATCATAACATGGGCTATGCTTCCAGCAATGTCCTGCTTGTAAAATTTTTGGTCATAGGAGATCGATGCATTAAAATTATGAACCAGCTGATTGGTTTCCTTGGTAAAACGTCCTCCCCAAAGCTTCATGGATACCACCTCTTTCTATATTTATAAATGATGATATGAGTGTCAAAAGACTTCTTAACCTCATCAAGTTGCACAAATCAAGGAAAAAACTCAAGTAATAAGAAACACGATTTATGAGCAACTGTTTGAAGTCGTTGGTACGTACTTCAACCCAAGTATTGCGTTTTTTTACAATGCTTTGAGAACAATGTGTTGCAAATAAAAATTGTTTTCTATATACTAATCAATGATTAAGGTGTCAAAAGGTGCGTAGCACTTATTCTGATACAAGATATTGCTTGGTAAGCGAGCTTACACATCAATATCTTGTACCAGAATATCACCTTCGGTACTTTTGACACCTTAATCATCAATGCATAAATTATACAAATTGATGAAGTTGGTTTTATAAATCGGCTTTTGACCTTCCAATCTAGAATTGCCATTATCATACCTTTTTTTTATGGAATATGCAAGAGAAAATATTATAAATATGCAAAAATAATTATAAATAAACATGTATAAAGGTGCACTTACAAAAAACATTTATAAAACACAGTTAAAAAAGCACTTATAAATACTTATATATAAACTGATTTTTATATAAACATGGATATAAAAATGGGAATAAACAAGAGTATGAAACATACAGTCAACCGTTTCATGGTTTCATACTTATGGAGTGGCAGGGGCGAAACATTTTTGAAACTATAAGATATATTATAAATATTCATTTATAATTTAAAGGTAATTGGAATGTTTAAGATGGAAGGGTATCGGATGAAATCAGCTTTTGACAAATGGTACAGTATCCATGGTAACAGTTCAACTGGGAATAATCCAAGAGGATCTGCATACTTCCTGTCATAGACTGGATGAAAGACAGGTTTCATGTGATATAAGCGAACCGAATGGCACGATTGATATGCAAAAGAAAGGATGTCGTTCAGCCGGTATGGCAAGGAAGGTTACAAACCCTTGATATTTTATTAATATAGATCAAATGATATGAGTATCCTAAGTCATTTTAAGATTTTGATATGAATAGGACCTTATATATATATTCATATTCACTGTTTTTATATGACTTATGACACTCATATCGTGATTGGAAATATAAATTTTCACTTTTTATTGGTTCACCACCTGACAGAGAGCAGTTTAAATTTCATAAAGTAATTCATACTTCTCTTTTAGATAGTTAATATAATAATCTGCGTTAAATTCTTCGCCGGTCATATCCTTTAAGATCTGGTTCGTATTCTTTGTCGCCCCATATTTATGAACCGTATCCTTTAGATATTCCCTAATCGGGGTCAGATTACCGTCCTTTAGATAATCCTTTAAAGGCATGACCTCCAGCATATGGTGATAGATCTGAGCAGCAACCGCGGATCCAATGGCATAGGAGGGGAAGTACCCAAATTCACCCATGGACCAGTGGGTATCCTGCAATATGCCGGAAGTATTATCCGGAGGGGTTATCCCCATATATTCCTGATATTTCTTATTCCATACATTGGGCAGATCATCCACTGTAACTTCATCGTTAAAAATCATTTTCTCGATTTCATAACGGATCAGTATATGAAGTGGGTAGGAGAGCTCATCAGCCTCTGTACGGATAAGGCTTGGCGCGGCTTTATTGATGCCTTTGATAAAATGCTCCAGAGAAATCTCCTTTAACTGCACCGGATAAGCAGCTACCAGCTTATCGTAGAGAGGTTCCCAGAACTCTTTGCTCCGTCCGATATTATTTTCAAAGAAGCGGGACTGGGATTCGTGCATCCCCATAGAGGTTCCACCGCCGACCAATGTCTGGGTGAGGGAGTCGTCAATGCTCATCTCATAGATGGCATGACCGGTCTCATGGATAATGGAAAACATAGCGCTTTCCAGATTATCTTCGATATACCGATCAGTGATTCGAACATCATGATTATGCAGCTGGGTGGTAAATGGGTGAGCGCTTTCCGCAATAACACCACGGTTAAAATCGAACCCGAGATAGCCGCTTAAGAATTTGCAAAATTCTTTTTGCTTATCGATATCATAATTCAGATAATTATAGCTTTTATCGATGGTATCTGCCTTAGAGCCGACCTCTTTTAGAAGAGGAATGAGTTCCTTTTTTACTTTCTCGAAGAAGATATCGAGTTCTTTGATACCGAAGCTTTCTTCAAAGTCACTTAACAATACTTCGTATGGTTTCTTGCCGTTTTTTGCACGGTAACCGGCAAATTTCTTTTTATAGCCGATGATCTCCTTTAAAATAGGTGCAAAGTCCTCATATTTATTACCCTTCTTTGCTCTTGCCCAGGTCCGGCAGGATTTGGAAGCAAGTTCACTAAAGGCACGGTATTCCTCCGCTGGTATACTTTCTAGCTGCTCATAGTTCCTTCCCAGTTCCTTAATGATGGCTTTCTCCTTTTCGGAAAGTGCAGCCTGCTCCTTCTCCTCCTGCAGCTTTTTCAAAAGCTTTCTTACCTCGTCATTAATAAGGCTGTTCCTATATTCATTGGAAAGAATTCCGATCACCTTTGAGGTATTATTCGCTGCTTCATAGGGTGCAGCAGTTTCGTCGTCCCATTCAAACAGCGTTCGGGCTGTCTGTAACGCCATCGTTTTATCCAAATAGGGCTGTAATTTATCAAATGTTTTGCTCATATGTTCTCCTCTCTGCAAAATAGTTCTATTCTTTGAAATAGTATATCAATTTTTGCGGTTCATAACAATCCAATATGTTCCTAAAATTTGATTTTATATAAGTATGTTGTAATATTGTACCAGACGAATTATAATGATTCTAGGAAATTCCATCTTGAAAGCTTTTGCTATGGTAAAATGAGATTTTCGAAAGATTTGCAAAAAAAATTGACTTAATTCGATATAGAAATGTGACAAAATCACATATTTTTTTATACGTAATGTTATACTATATGAACAGGATGGTTTACCATAATATACCACAAGAATATATTCCATTTACTTGTAAATAATAGAAAAGAAGAATGCCAAAATAGTAGGAACATAAGGAAAGGATGGATGACATATGAAAAATATGATTATTGAGCAGATTCTTGGAAGAGAAATTTTAGATTCCAGAGGAAATCCTACCGTTGAGGTCGAGGTTACTCTGGCGGATGGAAGCGTGGGCAGAGCAGCGGTACCATCCGGCGCATCCACGGGTGCCTTCGAGGCAGTAGAACTTCGCGACGGGGATCGGAACAGGTATCTTGGAAACGGCGTTACAAAAGCCGTAGATAATGTAAATACAAAGATTGCTGTAGCAGTAAAAGGAATGGAAGCGTATAGACAGGCTGAAATTGATGCGAAGATGCTGCAGCTCGATGGAACCGGCAATAAGGGAAATTTAGGAGCGAATGCGATCCTTGGCGTATCTCTTGCCGTTGCTAAGGCAGCAGCGGCATCCTTAAAGCTTCCGCTTTATCGTTATGTGGGCGGTGTAAATGCAAAGACATTACCAGTTCCGATGATGAATATCATCAATGGCGGTAAGCATGCAGATTCCAGTTTGAATATTCAGGAATTTATGATTATGCCGGTAGGCGCAAATACTTTCGCGGAAGCCTTGGAGCATAGTGCGACGGTATTCCATACCTTAAAAAAACTCCTTAAGGCAGATGGTTATATAACGTCGGTCGGTGACGAAGGCGGATTTGCTCCGAAGTTTGAAAGTGATACCGAGGCTCTCGATTATATTGTAAAGGCAATTGAAGTAGCCGGTTATACTCCCGGAAAGCATTTCTATATTGCGATTGATGCTGCGGCAACCGAAATGTATGATGAGGCAAAGAAAGCAGGCCGTGAAGGCGAGTATCTCTTCTGGAAATCTGGTGAATATAAGACGGTAGAGCAAATGGTTGATTTCTGGGAGCAGATCTGCGCAAAGTATCCCGTTCTTTCGCTGGAGGATGGTCTTGCGGAAGATGATTGGCGCGGCTGGAAGCTGCTAACCGACCGTCTCGGCAATAAGATTCAGCTGGTTGGCGATGATCTCTACGTAACAAATACCGATCGGATACGTAAAGGTATTGAGGAAGGAGTGTCCAATTCCGTACTGATTAAGTTGAACCAGATCGGAACCCTGACGGAGACTTTGGATGCAATCGAAATGACGAAAAATAACCGCTGGACAGCAATTGTATCGCATCGTTCCGGTGAGACAGAGGATGTTACCCTGGCAGATATCGCTGTTGCAACCAATGCAGGCCAGATTAAGACTGGTGCTCCATCCAGAACCGATCGTGTGGCAAAATACAACCAGCTCTTAAGAATTGAGCAGGAGCTTGGCGGCGATGCAAAGTATCTCGGAAAAGAAGCATTTAAAGTATTGTAGATGACAATTTGCACATTTTATACAGTGATAAGTAATAGGAAACAAATTCCAATTTGTAGCACATTATCTAACAAAGCACTGCATAAAACGCAATACTTGAATGAAGTACGTAGTGGTACATAAGATCAAAATACATGATCTAAGTACCAACGACTTCAAACAGTTGCTCCTTAAAATATTGTTTTCCTATCACTTAAGTTTTACCTTGATTTGTGCAAATTGAAGGAACTATTTTATGAATAGGTCTTTGAACGAGAGATATATCCGGAATACAAAAAGCACATGTACACTGCAATACATGTGCTTTTTAAGTGCGTTTTTATAAAATTAATGCTTTACCTCATAAGGTTCCTTCATTAGGCATCGGTAATATTTGATTATATTTCCGCTCACAATTTTTAAATGAGTGTCATTGCATATTTCCTTATCACAAACGTAGGGCATATTATCATACATTGACCATTGTTGGTGATCCCAGAGAGAATCATCATAGGGTCTTTCGACAGCCAATTTCGTATTATTCAATGTGTCCATAGTAACACCTCTTATAAATTATCATCGATATCATCTGTTACTAATAATATACCGAAACCGGAAGTTTTTCAAGTACAAACTGTAATAATTTACCAAATTAGTAAAAATGTACTACAACCGTAAAATACAATATCAAAATGGGCTATGATCTTCCAGTAATGCACTGTTTGAAAGACAGATTGTTCTTTTTGTATGAATAGTCTCGCAAAAGACTCACGAGCCATTGGAAGAATAGCGAAAGCCGCTATTCTTCCGTTTTATGCCCAGAAAGAATGGGCGTTAGTATATATAGGCGAACAAATTTGTACGATTATGGCATACAAAAGGAATGATATGTCTTTCAATCTGTGTGTGAGGAGGATCATAGCCCATCTTGCTAAAATCATTCTTTTGATATAAATCGTTGATTAAGCTTCTTCTGCAATTCGACGATTACAATCGGTGCAATCGAAAGAAGAAATACAATTGCCCATTGCCGGAAGGTTAAGGGCACGACCTGGAACAGATCTGCCAGCCTGGGGAAGGAGATTACCGCAATTTGTAAAAATGAACAGATGATAAAGGACAGGATCAGTTTGGGATTGCTGAATAATCCGACTTCCGAGAGGGAATGCTCGCTCCGCATGTTAAAGGAATGAAACAGCTGGGATAGGCTTAATACGGCAAAGGAAATCGTTCTTCCGACCCATGGAATATTGGCTGCTGCCCGTGCATCGGTGATTTCCTGCTTAGCTACAGAAATTGCCATTGCCGGAATATCATAGTAATGATAGCCTATGGCGAATGCGGTCAATGCCAGGGAGCCGATCATGATTCCTTCCACGATGATGCGAAAGGCTAAGCCGTCGGCAAACATTCCCTTGTCAGGAGGAATCGGCTTCTTCATCATGATATCCTTTGCGGTAGGTTCTACCCCCAGAGAAATCGCGGGAAGGGAATCGGTAACGAGATTTACCCATAGTAACTGTACGGCAACTAAAGGAGTCGGCAATCCAAGCAATATGGCAACAAATATATTTAAAATTTCCCCAATGTTACTGGATAGCAGGAAATGTACCGCTTTCTTAATATTATCGTAGATTCCCCTGCCTTCCTTAATCGCTGATACAATGGTTGCAAAATTATCATCGGTAAGGATCATGTCAGCAGCATTTTTTGCCACATCCGTTCCGGTAATTCCCATGGCACATCCGATATCGGCTGCCTTAAGAGCAGGTGCATCATTCACGCCATCCCCTGTCATGGCAACTACCTCGCCCCGGCTCTGATACGCCTTGACGATTCGTACCTTATGCTCCGGAGAAACGCGGGCAAATACACTATAGCGTGGGATTGCTTTTGCTAACTGTTCGGCATCCATCCGGGAGAGCTCCTCTCCGGTAATTGCTTCACTGGAATCATTTAGAATACCAAGCTCCTTTGCAATTGCTTTCGCAGTCAGCACATGATC
>SVEA01000107.1 GCA_015057615.1 Lachnospiraceae bacterium
TATTTTAATGAGCAGCTGTTTGAAGTCGTTGGTACTTAGACCCACGTATTTTGTGGTCTTATGTACCACTACGTACTTCAATCCAAGTATTGCGTTTTTTGCAATGCTTTTGGGAACAACGTGTTGCGAATGAAATAGGTTTCGATTACTTAGCAATGAATAAATTGTGCAAATTAAAGAATTTGATTTTATTAATTGGTTTTTGACACTCCTACAAATTACTGAAATAAACGCATATGTAAAGCGAATGCTTATATATACGTTAGACCATAGGATTAACAGAGGATGATAGGAATGGCGAAGTTGTATTTTAAGTACGGGGTTATGGGCAGCTCGAAGACAGCGCAGGCTCTGATTACGAAATTTAATTACGAAGAAAAAGGAATGCGGGTGTGGTTAATTAAGCCGCAGACCGATGACCGGGATGGCGATAACATCGTTCGTTCGAGAATTGGACTTTCCTGCCCGGCGTATGTGCTCCCTTATCAGGAAGATGTCTATGAAAGCTATCAGAAGCTTTCTAATCAGGTGGATGTCATCATTGTGGATGAGTGCCAGTTCTTAGCGGAGCAGCAGATCGATCAATTGGCGGATATCGTAATCCGTTATAATATACCGGTTCTCTGCTTCGGGCTGAGAACCGACTTTCGTACTAAGATGTTCCCGGGCAGCAAGCGCCTCTTAGAGATCGCAGATTCCATAACCGAGATCAAGACGATATGTGCCTGTGGGAAAAAAGCCACCGTGAATGTCAGAATGGATGAGAATGGCAGAATAGTAACGGAGGGCGAACAGATATTGATTGGCGGCAATGATAAATACACATCGATGTGTTATCAATGCTATATGGAGAAACGAAGAGAGCAGGAGCAGTAAAAAAAAGCTGCAAATCATGGTTTGCCATAAATCATTTTTAATATGAAAGTGTATGAAGATAGCTGCAGGCATCTGATGATTTTGTTTTTATAATCTGTTTTTTATAGTTACAATATAATAACTGGTTTGAGTATAAATCTCAAACCAGTTATTATATAAATATATGATACTTAAGAGTATCATATGCTTATTAGATTATACAAAGTATAATGCTGATCTAAATATTCTTATCAAATAATATAAATTAATAATCAGTAAGATTCAGAGCGCTATAAATGTAATCTATACGTGAAAAACAAGAAAATGAAGAGCCTGGTGTCCATGTCCCACTATCGGGTACGAAGCGCAAACTTTGAAGTCCCATAACAGATACCCTACTAGTTGCAGAACCTATGTAGCGATCATAAGTAACAGCACCTCCACTGTCGCCACCTTCAGATACATAATCACATTTTACCAAGTTTGTCATACTGATACCACCAACATTCGCTGTAAAACTAGTACTAAGGATTTCCCCTTCTGTTTTTCCGGAATAACTACCATGTAAATGTACAGTTAATCCTTCTCGCAGACCATATTTTCCTGTATCTACTGAGGTATATTCATATGAATCACCATCAGCAAAATCTAATGTAGGTTTATAAGAACTTTTTGTTTGTACAAATGTTGCATCTACTTTGCCAGAGCATTGAGTTTGTTTTGTTGTTCCCATTACGGATGATCCACCATTATAATAAACGTCAGTATCTGTATCAGGGAAAATATGTCCAGGTATGAGAACTCCAGCTTTACCTGTAGAGGAACTTTTCGCTCTACATCCAATAGTAAAACTATTACTACCGCTAGTTAGTCCTCCTGAATTCCCATTTATAACATTGGTAGTAAATTGAAACCCCATATTTGGGATGGATTTCTTGAATTGTACTGCTTCCGCATCAAATAAGGAATTTAGAAACTCTAAATCCGCATCATTTTTGTAAGTCACTATGACACAATTGTTTTTAATACTAAGTTCAACGGATTCAATTCCATATTTTCCGACTAACCCCTGAAATTTTTCATTTGCATCATTTAAGGTTTGTAGATTATTACTAACCTTTTTGTAAATCGTATCATTTGCAGTAACCCGATTTTGTATTATATTATCTTCTCCTGTGTAATTTACTACTAAATTACCATCTTTATTTAAGTATACGCCTGCATACGAACTTTCTAACGCACGATTACCGAATATGGATTTCTCGATTCTATCAGCATTTTCTAATGCCGTCTTTTGATTATTCAATTTTTGCGTGCTGCTATTTCTTTCTTGCGCAAATGCTACTTGCAGACTAAAAATGAACGTTAACAATACCGCTAAGACACAAAGAATTCTCTTTTTCATAATCTCAATCTCCTTTTCATATGAGTATTACTGCAGTTTCTACTTTAACATCAACTTTCACTACACTAGTGTAAGTTTAGCCTACATCAAATGTTTTATTATGTCAACTGTTTCCTTATATAGTATATTTTGTATGCTTTATATATTTTATTGTATATTTAATGTTTGATTTTGTGAATTGTTCATATAATTAATATTTAAGATGTTTAAAGTAATACCGAGATTTAGTACTTTTGATTAATAAAATGTTTGAATATGGTGAATATTACCTGAAATTACTATACCTGTTATTTCCTTAATTAACTAGTATAACATAAAACTAAGAAAGCATCCCCATCATGACAACCATGCTATCAACAGCAAAGCTATCGGGGATGCTTACAAACATTGTGATTATGATATAAAACTATTTCTTAAATGACCTCAAAAAATTACTGCTCTTATTTGGATGCTTCCTTGATAATTTCTTTCGCCTTGGCATCCTCATTTGATATGCTTAATACGACCGTATTGCCAGATTTAACAATAACCGCTTTATCTAATTTAGCAAGCTCCTCTGGAACATAATTCTCAAAGGATTCTTTTTGCTCCTCCACACGTTCCTCCAGAGCGGTTTGTGCCTTGGCAGCGTCTTCCTTGGTTTCACATTTTATAGCAGCAATTTCTTCTGCGGTTGCGCCGCTGCTGACATAGACAACGCTTTCGGTGACCTTGATATCCTCCATATCATAGACAACATCATAACTGACCTCCGCCAGCTGATCCTCATAATTTATTTCGCTAAGCAAATGGTCTGCGGCTGCCTTCACATCAATATCCTTCTCTGACTTTTTGCCGCATCCGGTAAATGCTATGAGTACGGCTGCTCCAAGGAATCCCATCATGATTCGTTTCTTCATTTCGTTAAATTTCATTATGCGTCTCTCCTTTTTGTTATGCGAAACTATGATTGAAACTTTGCAATTTATTTATGTACCTTTGCCGGGTAAAATCAACTTTTGAGGAACTAATCTACCAATGGATATTATAGTTTTATCATGACGAATTTTTACGAGTTACTTTATATCCTTAGGACATATTAACGAGTAAGTCTGAGCCGGAATAAAGGGAAAGAAATTAAAATCCCTTCCTTCACAGAGTTTGCAGATATGTAACATCCGCAAACTCATTATGTGCAAATAACTGCGCAGAAATGAGGATAAAATTATAATAGTATTTGCGCCTGCTGATTTCATTTGGCAATTGGTTTTTGAATTAACTGCGAAGCTTTAATCTATGATTTCAATTCGCTTATTTTACGGTATGCTTTAATAAATAATCCTTCCAGATTAAACAGTATTTTTGATTTAAATGCACTCCGTCCGTAGCTGCCTTTTCGAATAAGCTGCCGGACTTATCGGTTAAAACCTCGTTTACATTAAGGTAATTCACATTTTCTTTCTCTGCCATTTTCTTGATCGCCTTATTCCGACTGTTGATTCGTTTATTGGTGATATAGGAAGGCGGATTTTTATCTTTTTCCTTGCTGACATGGATAATACTCTGAATGTAAATTACTGCATCCGGCTGTGCTTCCTTAATATCATCAATTATCTTTTTGTATTGCTTAATGAAAACATCTTCATAAGGCCAGCCAAGTTCATTCACTCCAAGCATAATATATACTTTTCCAAAGGAATGACTTTTTAATGCATCCATAATCGTTACTTTCTTTCCCTTTATTTTAACTACTTTATCTTTAAAGATCGAATCGACCGTTAATCCCTTTTCTGAATAAAACGTAGCTTTCTTTAAACCGGAATACATTCCAAATCCCTCTGTTCTGGAATCTCCGACAAAGACGGCATCATTAAAATAAGAGTCATCCACTTTCTCGGTATCCTCTTCGTTGTTCTCATCATCGGGCGTCTCCTCCTCGGATTGCTCGTCAATATCCGGGTCTTCCTCAACTTCCGGCTTTTCAGAGGGAGTCGGTTTTTCCTCTTTCTTCGGCTTTTCGGATGGCTTTGGCTTTTCTTTCTCTGGCTTGTTGGTTGGATCTGGTTTATTCGTTCCATCGGAATTTTCGGAGAGGGCCGAATGTTCCGGCTCCTCGGGCTTCATGGACGGATCGGGTTTTTGTGTTTCCTCCGGGTTCTCATTCAAATCTTCATTTACTGTTGTATCCGAATTCTCCGGCAAATCCGTTACTGGCGTTTGATTGGATGTATTCGTTCCCTTTGTATCGTCAGCAGGATCTTCCGTGTTTAGTGCTTCTGAGGCAGGATTGTCTCTCAATGCTTTTGCAATATATTTACCGTACAAATTTTTCCCGCCATAACCAATACTACAAAAGATTACGGAAAAAATCAATATTTTTAAAAGAAGCCGTACCCTTTTTCGCCTTCTTCTCCTTTTTCGCCATTCTCTTCTTTGCGATTGCTCTACCACGTTATGTCCTCCATAATATATAAGTCTGCCCATTCATCGGCTCAGCCGATAGAGATGATTGTCTGTCATTAGGGTATCAAAATTGTACAATAAGAATATCGTTTGAATACCGTTATCCTCCACTAATTTTCCTATGCTATCCGTATAGTATCTTAGATCTACCACATAGATCTCCTGATAATTATAGGTCAAGAACGGTATCATACTATTTGCATAAGAATCCTTCAGTAGTAATAGTTTTTTCCCCTGATTATGTTCATTTTCCTTTGTGTAAATTACGCCAAGAGGATGATTACCATGCAGAAACATGGCATATTTATCTCTTATCTTGGTCTTTTCCAAATCATAGAGACTGGATTTCTCTTCTTCACCAAGAACCATTTTCTCAATCGGAACAGAGTAGTAGGTGATCGTATCCGGCTTTATGCCGATTCCCTTGTATTTCGCATCATAGGTTCCGGTAAAGTTATCAATCGAATTGGCAGTTAGCTTATCGATATCCACCGGTGCCAATTCCAGTGCATTGCAAAATTGTAAATAACCATAATAGGCGCCCAGGGTGGTCCAATGATGGTCTGTACGATAGTAGATATATTCTTCCTTATGTTCCAGTAAAATGTTTTCGATATCTATATTTATAATATTCTCTTCCTGCCCAAATGTTTGATAGCATTGCGAGATCAATGCCTCCTGATCAATGTTTGGAGCTCCCATCGGAAGATAGTCTTGCAAGATAGCATAGGAATTGGGTACTATGGTCACATAGGTTTTGGCACCTGCATTTTTGCCGAAATCCTTTATGGCATTCACATTCTTTTTTAACTGTTTCTCTGAATCAAATTGCTTCGGGAACAGGTAACCGTTTTTGCCCTTGATCACACCATTGTTTTCTTGCTTGCCCAGAAGCGTTTCTGCAATTGCCTTTCCCGTAATCCACTGATTTCGAAAAGGAAACTGCTCATTTACATAGGTTTCATATTGGGTGCCAAAAGAAGAATCCAGTACATTGCCAAGTGTAAGGTTCGGTTTTTGAGCTAAATAGCGATTTTCCATTTCGGAAAATTCCGTATCTTTTTTTATTAGATTAATAAAGGATATTCCAAGGATCAGAATACCCATAATAATTAAAAAGGGATAATTTAATAATTTTTTCATGTCTGACCACATTTCTGCGCGACTTTTGTGCATCCTGGAGCTTGCGGGGAGCCGCGCCGACACAAACTCGGTAGTATCAAAAGCCTTCCTAACAAATAAGCTTCTTCAATTTGCACAAAGCAAGGAACCTCTTTTAAGTAATAGGAAACAATATTTTAATGAGCAACTGTTTGAAGTCGTTGGTACTTAGACTCACGTATTTTGTGATCTTATGTAACGTACTTCGGCCTAGCGCTGCATTTTATGCAATGCTTTACGTTGTGTATATGCAGCACTTTGGAAACCATGTGTTGCGAATGAAATATGTTTCCTATTACTTACCAATGCATAAATTGTGTAAATTGATGAAATTCGTTTTATAAACCGGCTTTTGACACTTGAATCACTCTAGTACCTTTAAAATCGAAAATATAAAAACGGATTATATGCTGCATCCACCAGATAGGCAACGGAAAGCAGGAATATCAGCAATAATAACAGGTTGCAGAACAGCTTGTTCTCCTGTTTATCGTACCATTTTTTCAGAAATGGAGTGGATAAAAGGATACCTATTACAAGAACAATTCCGTAATTTCTTAAATAGTATACCCAGTCATTTGTTATGGAGAAGGAGAATAATCTGCTAAAATAAATCTTGATATTCTTTAATTCGGTTATAGCAAATATCATCCAACCCAGTAAAATAGCCAGTATCGTATAAACTCTTGATAGAATCACACTCTTCTCCAGCCATTTTTTTAAGAATAACTTCTCCAGGGAAAGTAAAAGGAAGAAATAGATTCCCCAAAGAACAAAATTCCAGCTTGCTCCGTGCCATAGACCGGTAATGGACCAAACGATAAACAAATTAAGAAAGGTTCTTAGTGTTCCTTTTCGGTTACCGCCCAGTGGGATATACAAATAATCTTTAAACCATGTACTTAGAGTGATATGCCATCTTTTCCAATATTCAGAAACGGATCTTGCGATATATGGGAAATTGAAATTTTGCGGGAAATCAAATCCAAGCATTTTCCCAAGCCCAATCGCCATTAAGGAATATCCGTTAAAATCAAAGTATATCTGAAGAGAGAAGGAGAGAAGTCCCATCCATGCTAAAGGCATCGAGAGCTTCGCATATCCGATCTGCGCCATATCGTTCCACAAACCGCCTACATTGTTAGCGATGAGAACCTTGGAGCCCAGTCCTAAAATAAAGATTCGCAATCCCTTCTCGATATCCTTAAGAGCATAGCTCCTTTTTTGAAGCTTTTCGGATACCTGCGTATAAACGACAATCGGTCCTGCAATTAATTGCGGAAACATACACAGGTAAGCTCCCAGATTAATAAAGGATTTTTCTGCTTTGGTATCTCTTCGGTACACATCAATCGTATAGGACATGATTTGAAATGTATAAAAGCTGATTCCTAACGGCAGGGGAATATCAATCAAGCTGATATTTCCATTGAAAATATAATTTATATTTTCAATAATAAAATTAGAATATTTGAAAAACATCAAGGTTCCTACATTGTAGATAATGGAAAGTATCAAAATAGTGATACGAATCCTTTCATTATTATCATAATGCTGGATCAAATATCCTGCTATATAGTTAACCAGAATGGATATTAGGATTAAAATAACAAAGCGGGGCTCACCCCATGCATAAAAAAAGAGGCTTGCTAAAAATAATAGTAAATTTCGAAATCGTACCGGTACAAGGTAGTAAATAATAAAAAATATGGGTAAAAATTGAAAAATAAACAATAAACTACTGAAAAGCATCTCTATACTCCTTAATTCTTATGTAAACACGCACTATAATAGACGATTTAGTATTCCAAAAAGTTTTAAAAAATATAAATAATTTTAAAAATATTAGAAATATTGTAAATGATAGAATTTTATATGATTTTGTCGTTTTAGGAATTATTAAAATAGTAACATAGATAGCAGATTTAAGGATTACATAAATGTTAAATTTTAATTACAAT
The DNA here is from genome assembly GCA_015057615.1 of Lachnospiraceae bacterium. Classification (GTDB taxonomy): domain Bacteria; phylum Bacillota; class Clostridia; order Lachnospirales; family Lachnospiraceae; genus Mobilitalea. The sequence continues at coordinate 7,825 of SVEA01000107.1, forward strand.
TCACACTTAAATTAGAAGCATCCTTTTTACTAAATTATTCCGCGGAATTTTAAGTTATCCTATGATTAGCCAACAAAAGCCTTCTTAACAAATTGATGAAGTCGAGTTTGTAAATCGGCTTTTGTCGTTCATGTTATTCTATGATCTTATGGGGTTATCCGCGCGCAAAAAAGCGTTGAGGAAAGGAGATTAAAATATTGGCGAAAATGTAGCTGTGGCTACAAATGCCTACTGCGATTTTTGATATGATAACTTCGGAGAGTCAAAAACAAAACATTAGGTATTATTATATTTTTTTAATAGGAGGAAAATCCTCCTTGTGAGGCTTTAAGGGGTTATTAAATTTTTAATAGGAGGAAAATCCTCCTTGTGAGGCTTTAAGGGGTTACTAAATTTTTAATAGGGGGAAAACCCTCCTTATAAGGTTTTAAGGTGTTATTAAATTTTTAATAGGAGGAAAATCCTCCTTGTGAGGCTTTAAGGTGTTACTAATTTTTTATAGGAGGAAAATCCTCCTTGTGAGGCTTTAAGGGGTTACTAAATTTTTTAATAGGAGGAAAATCCTCCTTGTGAGGCTTAGGGATTACTAAATTTTTTTAATAGGAGGAAAATCCTCCTTGTGAGGCTTTAAGGTGTTACTAAATTTTTTATAGGAGGATTAGGATGCTGAGACAGATTATTAAAATTGATGAGGAACTTTGTAACGGCTGCGGGCTATGTGTTAATGCCTGCCACGAGGCAGCAATCGGCTTAGTGGATGGGAAGGCTAAGCTGTTACGGGATGATTATTGTGATGGGCTTGGGAACTGCCTTCCGGTCTGTCCGACCGGAGCGATTTCTTTTGAGGAGAGGGAAGCGCTGCCGTATAATGAAGAGGAAGTTAAGAGGAATACGGAGAAGAATATGGAAAGAAATACAGAAGAGAAGGGGAATAAAGCATGCGGGTGTCCTGGGGCAAGGGTGAGAAATCTTGATGAATATAAGGAGAACCCTTCTTCCAATAAGACGGACGAGGTTAGGGAGGAACGCGTATCCATGCTTCGTCAATGGCCGGTGCAGATTCAATTGGTTCCGCCGAATGCACCTTACTTTGAGAATGCAGACCTATTGATTGCAGCGGATTGCACCGCCTATGCTTATGGGGACATCCATTCCTTTATGAAGAATAAGGTCACTCTCATTGGATGCCCCAAATTGGATGATGTGGATTATTCTGAGAAGCTCACACAGATTCTGTCCCATAACGATATTAAGAGCATTACCGTACTCCGGATGGAAGTTCCATGCTGCGGCGGAATTGTAAATGCAATAAAAAGCTCGTTTTTAAAGAGCGGGAAGATGGTTCCGTGGAATGTTGTTACCATAGGAATTGACGGTACCGTGATGGAGGATCGATAAGCCAAAAATAACTTCCGGAAATAGAAATGTTGTGAGTAGCAAGATAGAAATCCCCGTCATATCTTTTTAATATAAGCAAAGATTAGAGGTGTGTAGTGTGAAAAATCATGATTTTTCACACACAACCTTGAGCCTGCAGCCCAAAGTTTGCAGGTAAGCAGGAAAGGTATGGTTGTTTATATGGAAGAAGGCAAAGCTTATCGGATGCCGCTCATCGGCGATCCGGCACCCGCATTTAATGCGGTTACCACACAGGGTGAGATAAATTTTCCGGAGGATTATTATGGCAGATGGGTCGTCCTTTTTAGTCACCCGGCAGATTTTGCGCATGTAGATAAAGACTAACATTCTTGTTGACTTAACCACATTATTATATTATAGTATAAACATGTACAAAAGCATAGAGGGGATGTGGACAAATTGACAGGAGAAGTAGATTGTAAAATAGATGCTATCTATGGTAGGCAATCAATAGACAAAAAAGATTCAGTCAGTACAGAGGCGCAAGTCGATTATTGTATTCCGTTTACAACTGGCAACTATGAATTGTATATAGATAAAGGCTGGAGCGGTAAAAATACAGATAGACCTAAAATGCAGCAATTAATCGCAGATATTAAAAAACATAAAATAAAAAAAATAATTGTATATAGATTAGACCGTATTAGTAGAAATATTGTTGACTTCGGTAATTTATTAACTTTGTTTGATGAATATGGTGTTCAATTTGTCTCATCTACCGAAAATTTTGATACGTCAACTCCAATGGGAAGAGCAATGGTTTATATAGTTATGGTTTTTGCTCAATTAGAGCGTGAGACTATCGCAACCAGAATTAGTGATAATTATAAGTTCAGGTGTTCCAGCGGTAAATATTTTATGGGTGGCGGGGTTCCATTTGGATACGAAGTACAGAAAACTATAGTCGATGGTAAAAAAGCTAGTGTTATTGTTCCTGGTGAAAAAGCGGAAATTTTAAAAGAAATATTCGATAAATATTCATGCGGGTATAGCTTAAATCAAATTGTTCATGCGCTCAATCAAGACGGTGAGAAAACATCGTTAGGTAATCTTTGGAGTTCAAATACACTTAGAAGAGTGCTACAAAACATAACACCATGTGTTGCAGATCAAAGGTTATATGAATATCTTAATGCATATGGGTATAATATCACAAATGATCCTGAGGACTTTGACGGAAAAAACGGTATGTGTTTATTCTTCAAAACAAAAAATAGAAGAGAGCAAAATGATGTTAAGGATCAAATAGCTGTTATTGGTATTCATGAACCACTGATAGAATCCGATAAATTTATTAAGGCTCAATTACTATTAGAAAATAATAATGTAGCCACGAAGAAACCGTCAAAAAAATCATTTCTTGCCGGCCTTTTAAAATGCGGCGAATGCAAGTATAGTTTCGGCTTAAAAACTTTGAAAAGAGGAAATAAAAAATATTCATACTATGTTTGCAGAGGCAGGATGAGTAGAGGAATATGTGATAATGGCTTATATATTAGGGCGTCTGAATTAGAGGGCGATGTTGTTTTAAAATGTACTAGTTATATAAAAAATAAAATAAATAAAGATGTGAGAAAGACCCATAAAATCAATCATAAAAGCAATACTGACGACATAGCAATTTTAGAGAAACAAATAGAAA
>SVEA01000108.1 GCA_015057615.1 Lachnospiraceae bacterium
AGTATTTGCATTCGTTGGTACTTTGGCTCCGTATTTTGGAGCCTTATGTACCGCTACGTAATGCAACTAAGCGAAAGCGTCTCCGATTCGGATACATTTGACGAAATCATAGCATGGTATACATGGGGTGTGAACAGTAACTTACATACAATTAACGATATGGTAAATTATGTGGATTAAATCGTTATCCGATTATATTGGTGCGCATTCTGGGGAGAGTAATTTGGTAGGATATATAAAAGGGCTTGAGTAAACACCCAAACCCTTTTATATATTACTATACTATTTATTCCTTTATATTATCATTATCCTATGCTATATCCAATATCGGAAGCAGCAATTATTTTACATCCTTCAAGCTAAAGCTGATCCGTCCCATCTTATCCTGGCCAAGACATACAACCGTTATTATATCACCTAAGGTCAATACATCTTCCACATGCTCTACTCTGTGCTTTGCCAGTTTGGAGATATGAACCATACCTTCTTTGCCAGGAGCAAATTCGATAAAGGCACCAAAATCTTTAATGCTGATTACTTTTCCTTTATAAAGCTTTCCTTCCTCGAAATCGCTTGCTATCATCTCAACAAGTTCTACTGCCTTATTAATGCTCTCTTTATCCAAACCGCAGATCGAAACAGCACCGTCATCGGTAATATCTATCTTCACACCAGTCTGCTCAATGATCGCATTAATTGTCTTTCCTCTTTGGCCAACCACGTCACCGATTTTCGAAGGATCAATCTTAATCTGCGTAATCTTCGGTGAGTAAGGACCAACCTCCGCTCTTGGTTCCGAAATAACCGGAGCCATAACATCATCAAGAATATAGGTTCTTGCTTCTTTCGTCCGATAGATTGCTTTCTCTATAATTTCTCTGGTAAGTCCATGGATCTTAATATCCATTTGGATCGCCGTGATACCCTTATGGGTTCCCGCTACCTTAAAGTCCATATCGCCAAAGAAGTCTTCCAAGCCTTGTATATCCGTTAAGATAACATAATCATCATCGGAATCTCCGGTCACTAAGCCAACCGAAATACCGGCAACCATTGCCTTGATCGGAACTCCGGCTGCCATCAGGGATAAGGTGGAAGCACAGATACTACCTTGGGAGGTAGAACCGTTGGATTCCAGAACCTCAGATACAGCACGGATCGCATAAGGGAATTCATCCTCTGAAGGAAGTACCGGAACAAGCGCTCTCTCTGCTAATGCACCATGACCGATTTCACGTCTTCCCGGTCCTCTGGAAGGTCTTGTCTCACCAACCGAATAGGATGGGAAATTATAATGATGCATATATCTCTTGCCGGTCTCATTTTCATCCAGACCGTCGAGCTTCTGCGTCTCTGCCAATGCACCTAGTGTCGTGATTGTCATTACCTGTGTCTGACCACGGGTAAACATTGCGGAACCATGGGTTCTTGGTAATATATCAACCTCCGCAGCAAGAGGACGAATCTGTGTCATCGCTCTTCCATCCGGACGTTTTTGATCCTTTAAAATCATCTTACGAACGGTCTTCTTCTGGAATTTATAAACCGCAGCCTCAACGAAAGGAACCCAGTCCGGATTTATTTCCTCATAGCGGGCAATCAGCTTATCCCGGATTTCATTAACGTTCGCCTCACGAACCTGCTTCACATCTGTGAATACAGCCTTCTCCATTGCTTCCGGAGTAATGAAGCTTACCATGTCTTCGTATAACTCTTCCGGCGTATCAAATCTTTCGTAATCACTCTTTGGCTTACCGCATTCGGCAACAATCGTATCGATAAACTCGATCACCTGTTTATTCATATCATGCGCTTTAAAAATCGCCTCAATCATCTTATCTTCCGGTATTTCATCCGCACCAGCTTCAATCATAATTACCTTTTCCCGGGTAGAAGCAACCGTAAGAGCTAGGGTGGATTTTTCTCTCTCTGACTGGGTAGGGTTGAATACGAACTCACCATCTACCATACCGACCTGTGTCGTAGAAATCGGTCCATCAAACGGGATATCCGAGATACTGGTTGCAATTGCAGAACCCAGCATTGCCGTAAGCTCCGGTGCACAGTCCTGATCCACACACAGAACCAGATTATCAATCGTTACATCATTCCGGTAGTCCTTCGGGAATAATGGCCGCATAGGGCGGTCAATTACACGAGAGGTAAGAACTGCATTTTCAGATGCCTTACCCTCTCTCTTAATAAATCCTCCCGGAATTTTACCTACTGCATATAATTTCTCTTCATATTCTACGCTTAATGGGAAGAAATCAATTCCCTCTCTTGGTTTTTCTGACGCACAAACCGTAGTAAGAACTACCGTATCGCCATAGTGCATTAATGCGGCACCATTTGCCTGTGCGGCAACTCTGCCAATATCAACGGTCAAAGTTCTGCCCGCAAGCTCCATTGAAAAACTTTTGTACATATCATGTTCTCCTTTTCTTAAATGCAAGATGAATGGGCAAGTCAGTCATTTAAGTCATTTTCCTTGTCCCAATTCCCTTGTCATACTTATAGAGCCGGAGGTCCGAAACAACTGAAAAACCTACCGGATCGATCGATCCGATAACCTTTTCAGAAGTCTCGGGATGCCCTCCCGTCACCCTAATTATTAAATTATAACATTATTATTACCAATATGCTACATTTTTTTCAGAATTCGTTAAAACAAATGAATGGGCTGCTGTTTCTACCTTCTAAACTAGGTAATTACAACAGCCACTCATTTTATAAATCAATTATCAAATATTTATTTGTTAGAAGCTATATAATTATTTTCGCTTATTTTACATTATCCTCTATTTATATTCCGTATTATCTTCTGCTGAATTATTTTTTATTATATCTGTTATTATAACCGCTTTCTCTATTGAAATAATCATCATATTCATTTTTCTTATGGTATTCATCATCTTTATCTTTATCCTTATAATCTTTACCTATAGGGTTTTCGATTAATGTTGCGGCTTCAAACCGATGCTTATGGCCATCATTTTCGGTTGTCACATCTTCAATAAAATGTACATGCCTGTCCCCAACTCTAACTGCAGGACCCGTTTTTCCTTTAAATTCATGGAAATGATCATTAAAATTATCGGTACGGAAACATACTTCATGAATATGGCTATCACCACAATAAATTGCTTCCCCTGTTACTGTACAAAACCTATGATTATGTGGATCTTCTTTGGGTTCAGCTATTCTTACACTTCCTTGCAATTCATGAACATGCTTTTGCTTCTCACAATCACAATCGAATTGACTTTTTCTATCATTATAACCCAAAATAATACCTCCATTCCTTTCATGATAGGCTATATATGAAGCATAGCCTATATCTATATTATGCAAATGAAGTATTATTGCGTCTAATTCGGATCACATCCTGTAACCTTTTCATGGAGACTTTAATACGATGCGACTATTCTCTTCACTGCTTCCGAAAAGAACACTCCGGAAATATAGAAAAGCTGTCCCATCTTTTGTGCAGATAACTCTACAATGGGACAGCTTCTGGAAAGGTTTATTACTTTCTTAAACCTAAACGCTCAATTAAGGAACGATATTTTTCAATATCGGTTTTCATTAAGTATTCCAATAATCCACGTCTTTGACCAACCATTTTAAGAAGACCTCTTCTGGAATGATGATCCTTCTTATTTGCTTTCAAATGCTCTGTTAACTCATTAATTCTCTCTGTCAAAAGTGCGATCTGAACCTCCGGAGATCCTGTATCCTCAGGTGTTCTTCCATAAGCCTTGACAATTTCAAGTTTTCTTTCTTTACTAATCATTGTAATTTCTCCTTTCACTAAAACGCCAGATACCAAGAAAAGGTCGGAGTTTCCGAAATCTGAGTACCGGCAAAATCTATTACTAAGGTATCGTAACATATAATTTACATATTGTAAACCCCTTTTTGCCACCCGTCTTATTTACTTGCACATTCAATCTTTTCGAGCATATTGCCGCATGCCAGGAAGATAAGTACCGTAAATACGAGGCAGCAGATCGTAAAAGGAAGGGTACTTAAAAATAGCAGCGACTCCGGCAGCAGAAAGGAAACTATGACAGAGGAAACAATGGCGGGTGCCATAACGATTAAGAGTAAACCAATACCGACGAAAGCCTTCGCAATCATATTCGGCTGGGCACCCAGAAAACGTTGATATAAAATCGTTAACCCTACATACAGGATTCCACAAGCGGAATATGCCAATGCCAAAAATATTGCTGTGAACGGATCACATCCGCCGGTAATAGCAAAGACTGCAAAAATCGCAGCTCCGTCAATACAGGGCTTAATAAGGGATGCAACCGATGCTGCCACAACCTTTTTAATCGACTTTTCCGGGATTAAAAAGATGTACGGCTTTGTAAGCTCAAATCTTAAGGATCCGAACATCGTTAAGAAAAATTGAAGGTAGAGAAGCACCGCCAATACACCATAGGCTCCCGCAACTTTTCCTTTCAAATTGTATCCTGCGATACCTGCCCCAATGCAGGCAACGAACGTATAGCTGTCGATATAGAAAAACCGCGATTTACGCTTCAACTCTAAGATGTTCTTATAGATTAAGGCGGTCGCTCCTTTTCCCTTTATCTCCTGCTCATTTCCACTTACTTTAACCTTTTTCTTTCTATTTTGCTGATATCGTCTGCCTTCCTTCGAAGCCAGTAGCTTCTGCTGGGTAATTTCAGTAGAAAGAAGAACATCTTCATAATAATCCGCCGTACCCGAAGTCAGAAAAACAATGAAAAGGACCGTAACTACGGCAAATAAAGCGATCGAGATAAGGATATCAAATACCGCTCCCCTGATTACCCCTTTAAAAAACAGAACCATCCATCCGCCCATCGGGACAAAGCCGAACCACTTACTATCAACCATCTGAAATACAGCTTCCATAAATCCGATCTGCTGGCTTCGCTGAGATACCACTAAATAAAAAAGCAGAACCGCAGCGCCTAGATACAGTATGGTTTGAACCATTTTCTTGCGCCCGGAGTTACCGTTACTGAAGATATACGTAGCAATGGATAATAGTTGACCGAATATAATAGCAACGATATAAATGAAAAAGAGCGCCATGATTTCCTTAACACCATATCCAAAACTGGATTTCAGATTCCCGATTTGATAAAGAATAAAAATGGATGCCAGAATCGATTTTCCTATCGTACTAAGAATTCCATAGAACAATATTTTCTTAGAGGAAACCGGGGCAACAAACAGCAGACCAACATCGGACATTGTAAACAGGGTAGATCCGGTGGAAAGTCCGGTCGTCACATATAATCCAAGATAAAGCAGACCAACCCCTCCAAGAATTAAAAAAACGATACGCTCATCGGCAAAATTAGGCTGTTTTGTTCCTTCATCAAATACAATCGATACCACAATAACAAATAAAAGCATAATCGTAATAAAGAGATACAAAACCATTAATGCCGGCTTCTTCTTCAGGGCAAGTAATCGATTCTTAAACTGGGTGATTAGCAAATAAGACAATGCCTTCATTTCCGATCTCCTTCCGTAATCGCAAAGAATAGTTCTTCCAGATTCTCATCGGTCCCTGCGATCTCGCTGCGGGTTCTTCTGGCAGCAATTTTACCTTCCATCATAATATTCGCACTGTCCCAGAATTCCGCTACGCTGTCCAGCATATGCGTACTGATAAGAACGGCATTCCCCGCCTGCTTCTGTTCCACAATCAGATTCTTAAGTTCCTTGATCGCATGCGGATCCAAGCCCACCATCGGCTCATCATACAGAATAACCTTGGGTCTCGGAAGCATTCCACAGCAGATACTTACCTTTTGCTGCATTCCTTTGGAAAGGTCGCTGCCAAGCTTCTTCCTTTTATCCTCCAGCTCAAACCGCTCCAGAAGATTCTCCGCATCCTCCTTCCAATTCTCTAACGAATATGCCTTCGCGATAAACTCCAGATGCTCCCATACCGTCAGCATATCATAAAGGAAAGGCATTTCCGGGATATATCCCAGATCTCTTTTTGCTTCCAGGGTCTTATTTCCATGACCGTTAATGTAAATGTTTCCTTGAAATTTTAATAAGCCTGCAATACTTTTTATAATGGTTGACTTACCGGCTCCATTCGGTCCCAATAACACGGAGATTTCTCCCGGATGAACCTCAAAGCTGATATTGTCGTTTGCCAATAACTTGCCGTATTTTTTTGTGACGCCTCTTACCGATAACATATTGTTTCCCCCATCCTATTATTTTGCCTTGATGTGAATATCATATTCTGGATATCTTTATACTTTATTAACTAACGGAAATCTCAACGGCATAAAACACAGCGGATGCTTGATAAAATCAGCCTTCGACAAACTAATATACCGTAGATATTATGATTTTATAAGGGCGAATTCTTACGAGTTTAACGAGTAAGTCTGAGCCAGGATAAAAATATTATATCCATGGTATTTTATTAAGCAATCAACTCTCGAATCCACTGCGAAGCTTCCGTTATTAATTTAAAACAATAATAAAAGATAACGCTCCATCCGTCAATATCTAACCTTGTTTTATAACCTATTTATAATCTTATTTTAACTTAGATATTTTTAATTGAAATAATCTGGATTAGCAAAGAGTTTGCCTTAACAAACTCTCGGGCCGAGCGCGTTCTGCCGCAGGCAGATAAATACCTTACGTGCGAGTGCGCATCCTTAGCGGAGCTTTTTTTATCGTATAGGATGTAATTTCCTATACGATATGAATGGTAAAGTCAGTCAATCCTACGCTTATTCCGCTCATATCACTAATTTAATTATACCGCTTAAATAAGACAAAAATACTTCTTGGCAAAAATTATGTCTTCTCTCATCTGCTTCTGCAGTTCCTCTATGGTGTCAAATTTCAATTCTGAACGCTCAAAGGTGAATAGCTCCACTTCAATTACCTTTCCGTACAAATCCGCATCAAAATCAAGTAGATAGGTTTCCACACCTTTTCTGCTCTCCGCACCGACGGTCGGCTTATAACCGATATTGGTCACCCCATAATAAGCGGTCTTACCGATCCAGGTCTTGGAAGGATAGACTCCGCATGGAGGCAGCAGCTTATTGGTTGGAGGAGTAATATTGGTGGTTGGCATTCCAAGGGTTCTTCCGATTCTTCTTCCATGAAGGACCTCTCCCCGAATCATATAGGGTTGTCCAAGCATTGCATTCACCGCTTCCATATTGCCATCCTTCAACTCTGCCCGTATCGCAGAACTGCTGATAATATGTTCCTGCCACTTCCTTTTCTCACAAGCAATGACCTTATAACCATAGATATCCGCATATTGCTTCAATAGGGTGATATCTCCCCTACGGTTGTGTCCGAAACGATAATCATTCCCCACCACGATGATTTTAGCATCCAATTTTTCCACAAGAATCTCTTTAATAAAATCTTCCGGCTCTATGCTTCTGGTTTCCTGAGTAAATGGATAATCTACCAGAACATCCAGTCCGGTACAGGACAGCTTAGCCACCTTTTCCTCTTGCGTATAAATCTGCTCAAATTCTTTATCTGAAAACAAGTTGTAGGGATGGTATAAAAAGCTAAACATTACCGATGTGTATCCCTGCTCCTTGTATGATATGACCTGATTCATCAGATACTGATGCCCAAGATGAATTCCATCGAACTTTCCAAGGGTTACAGCACTGTTATTTAATTTAAAATCAGTATTGCCTGTGATATATTTCATTGCTTCCTCCAACGTTACTAAGTTGATGATCTAAAACTTAAAGTAACATTTTAATGTATCTAATCCAGTAAATTTATCTATGAAATGTTTTATATACAATAACAAGATGATATCTCTTGATCTCTGTGAAATGCTTGCAGCAAGACAATATTTTGAAGTAAGATTAATCTTCTATTCGATACATACCCATAAAACATTATACAGTAAGATTGGTCTTCTCTCAGATTCATACCCATAAAGTATTTTGCAACGAGATTAGCGTCTCTTATATAAGGCTTCATGAAAGGTCTTACATCATAATAGTATCAATTAATCCTACAATATCAAAAGAATCTTTTATTGTTAAAATGGTCTTGCAAATGCTATAGGAACATCTTCACCGGACGGTAGTATGCTTTATCAAAATCATATTGGTATATCCCAATAAAATGATCGTCCGAATCATATACCCTGACCCATTCTCCGGATTGCCTGCGCACCGGTTCCGTCAACTGGTTATTATAAAATGCATTCCCATTATAGATCAATTTATTGTATTCCTTAGCCACAGTTACCTTTAAATAATTCGATAGGATGTCCTCCGTGGGCAGGATAGCGGTTTCAATCCGACCATTTTGAACCAATTCTTCAATCTCTGCCAGCGGGTAAGCATCCTCGAGTTTGAAGCTTCCGACGGCGGTTCGAGTGAGACTTTTCATGGTGCCACCGCATCCTAACGTCTCTCCGATATCATGTAAGAGTGTACGGATATAGGTTCCCTTACCACAATCCACCGCCATGGTGACCTCATGTGCTTCTTCGTTCATCTCCAAAATTCTTATATCATGGATGGAGACCTTGCGGCGCTTCCGCTCGACTTCTTTCCCCTGCCTGGCAAGCTCATAAAGCCTTTTACCATTTACCTTAATTGCCGAATACATTGGAGGAAGCTGCATATATTCACCGATAAATCCTTTGATCCCCGCTTCGATCTCGGGCGGTGTGGCTGTGACTTCTTTCGTCTTAAGAACGGTACCTGTGATATCCTGGGTATCGGTGGTTATTCCAAGCTTTAATACCGCTTCATACGTCTTGTCCTTATCCGTTATAAGATCCACCAGCTTTGTTGCCTTACCGATGCAGACCGGCAATACCCCCTCCGCATCCGGATCCAGCGTTCCGGTATGACCGATTTTTTTCATCTTTAAGATACCCCTCATTTTTGCTACTACATCATGAGAGGTATATCCTTTTTCCTTATATATATTTATTATTCCGTTCATCAAATCCAAGCGCTCCTTTGGGGCCCTATCCTTCCTTCAGCTGGGTTTCGATATGCGGTGTCAGGTTATTGATCACATCCGTAAGCACGCCATACATGGTGCATCCGGCTGCCCGAATATGTCCGCCTCCGCCAAAATAAACCGCGATTTTACTTACATCCACCTTACTGTTGGAACGCATACTTACCTTAAATTCATTCGGTTCCGTTTCATAAATAAAGATTGCCGTTTCCACTCCCTTTGTAATACGAAGCTGATCCACGATTCCCTCTAAATCCGAAGAGGACGCCTGGTAAAACTCCATCATCTTACGGCTGATAGAGGATACGATTACCTTACCGTCTAATACCAGAATGCTTTCCATCAGACATCTACCAAGAATTTGGTTCTGCATATAGGTTTTTGCATAGAAGGTATCCTGAATCAATTCCGAAAATGCAATCCCCTTTCGAATCAGCTTACCGGCTATATTCATTGTCGTCTCTGTCGTATTCGAGTGCTTGAACACACCGGTATCGTGGATAATTCCAACGTACAGGGAACTGGCGATTTCTTTCGTAATCCGCTTCTCCTCCATCAAGGTAAAGATTACTTCACTCGTTGAGGAAGCATCCGCTACAACATGATTCACATCGGCAAACTTCGTATTGCTTATGTGGTGGTCAATATTTATTGTTTTCCCGGCAGAATTAAAATATTTAACGGCATTTCCCAGTCGGTCCAGACTTCCACAATCCAGGGAAATAAACAGATCATAGGTCTCATCCGATTCACAGCTATGCTTGACTGCATCGACCGCCGTAAGAACGCGGAACTCATTACCGAACGGCTGCAGATACATGTCAACCGTTTCGATACCAAGCTGCTTCTGATCATTTCTTAAATACTGATATAAAGCTGTGCAGGAGCCGATGCAATCCCCGTCCGGTCTTACATGGCCGGCGATTGCAATCTTCTTTGCGCCTATGATTTCCTCTAAAATTTTCTTCATCGCTATCACCTTCTCATTCGCATTACAAGGCTAATAATGTTTCCGATTATTCCTCATGATTCTCTGTATCATCCGGTGTATTCGCATCTTCTTTATGATTGTTTTTATTTACTTCATCAATTAATTTTGACATATTCACTCCATATTCAATGGAATTGTCAAGGATGAAGAATAATTCCGGAGTATTTCTTAAGTTCAGTTCCTTCGCTAATTGTCCCCGCATAAAGGAGGCTGCACTTTTTAGTCCCAGCCGGGTGGATTCTTTTGAAGCATCGTCTCCAAGTACGCTGATATAAACCTTCGCGGTTTTTAAATCCGGGGCAACCACTACCGAAGTGACGGAAGTCATCGGATTAATCCTTGGATCCTTTAATTCTCTGCTGATTATGCTGCTCAGAACTTTTTGTACTTCAACATTGATTCTGGTGTTTTTTATACTGTTTTTTCTCATACAATCACCAATCCTTTCTGACCCGGTAAAACATAAAACACACACGAATGCCCATGCTTTTGGACATCCTGAAGAATAGCTGCTTTTGCATTCTTTCTAAGGCTCTCGTATTTAAAGAGACTTTTTGCTCGCAGTGTTTTTTATTGAATAGGAAAGTTCGTCCTATTCAATAAAAAATGCTCCATGTGAACATAGTTCGCATTGGGATGACGCACTCGCACGTATTGTATTTTGCCAGCGATGCTGGCCGCGCTCGGCGCTAGAGTTTCGCTTGCGAAACTCTTTCTTGCGAGACTATTCACACTATCTAGGTACCTCTGCCATAATATACAGTTCAACCTTGTCGCCTTCCTTGATGTCATTAAATTTCTCAAATACCAGTCCGCATTCATAACCGGCAGCAACTTCCTTAACATCATCCTGGAATCTCTTCAGGGATGCCAGATCTCCTTCATGGATTAGATCATTTCCTCTGTAAACTCTGCCTTTACAGCCTCGTTGAACCTTACCGTCCAGAACATAGGAACCTGCAATCGTTCCGACACCGGAAGCCTTAAAGGTCTGACGTACCTCTGCATGACCGATCACCTTTTCCTCAAATATCGGATCCAGCATACCCTTCATTGCAGCTTCAATATCATCAATTGCATTATAGATAACACGGTAGAATCGAATATCGACCTTCTCACGGCTGGCCGTATCCTTCGCCGCATTATCCGGCTTAACATTAAATCCGATGATAATTGCATTGGAGGTACTTGCCAGGATAACGTCAGATTCATTGATCGCACCGACACCTCCATGGATTACCCGGACAGCGACTTCTTCATTACTCAGTTTTACAAGACTCTGCTTCATTGCCTCCACAGAACCTTGCACATCCGCCTTAATAATCAGATTAAGCTCCTTGATATTTCCTGCCTGGATCTGAGAGAACAAACCATCTAAGGACAATCTTGCCTTTGTATCTGCAAGAAGCTTTTCTTTGCCCTGTGTAACATATACTTCCGCAATATTTCTTGCTTCCTTTTCATTATCGGTTGCCATGAAAATCTCACCAGCATCCGGTACTTCGTTTAAACCGATAATTTCTACAGGTGTAGAGGGAGTAGCATCCTTCACTCTTCTGCCTCTATCGTCCACCATTGCACGAACCTTACCATAGCTGGATCCGACAACAATATTGTCTCCGACCTGAAGGGTACCCTTTTGTACCAATATGGTAGCAACCGGACCTCTTCCCTTATCCAGTTTTGCTTCGATAACGACACCTCTTGCATTCCGATTCGGATTCGCCTTCAATTCCATCATTTCAGATTCCAATAGAATCATCTCAAGAAGCTGGCTGATGCCTTCTCCAGTATGTGCGGATACCGGAACGAAGATGGTATCACCGCCCCAATCCTCTGCAATTAATTCATGTTCTGTTAATTCCTGCTTCACTCTTTCAATATTAGCGCTCGGTTTATCAATTTTATTAATCGCAACTATTATCTGTACCCCTGCCGCTTTGGCATGGCTGATCGCCTCAACGGTCTGCGGCATGACACCATCATCTGCCGCTACAACAAGAATTGCAATATCGGTAGCCTGCGCACCACGCATACGCATGGAGGTAAATGCTTCATGTCCAGGCGTATCAAGGAACGTGATTTTCTCGCCGCCGGCTTCTACGATGGAAGCACCGATCGTCTGTGTTATGCCCCCTGCCTCTTTGGATGTAACATTTGTTTTGCGGATTGCATCAAGAAGGGAAGTCTTACCATGATCTACATGACCCATGACACAGACTACCGGAGGACGCTTTACCAAGCTTGCCGGATCCTCCTCTTCCTCCTTCAATAACTCTTCTACTTCATTAACAACGACTTCTTTCTCCGCAATAATATCATAACCTAATGCAATTTCTTCAGCTTTTTCATACGTAATCTCCGAATTGATGGAAACCATCTCACCTGCAAGGAATAGTTTCTTAACCACTGCAGCAGCCGGTTTCTTCATTAAATCGGAAAGCTCCTTAATTGTTAATACTTCCGGTACCGTAATCACCTTGATTTCTTCTTCCTTCGGTTTTTCTACCGGCTTCGGCTTTATAAACTGACCTTTTTTCGGAACAATTTTATTAATATCGTCCTTCCTATCATTACGGCGAGCCATACCGTTTCTATCTTTATAGTTCTTTTCCTTATTCATCCTGTCCCTATTTCTCTTATTACTATTGTCGTTTTTTTCTGCTACTTTTTGATCTAAAATCTGCTGATCAAAATTCTTTCTTTCATTTCTTCCG
>SVEA01000109.1 GCA_015057615.1 Lachnospiraceae bacterium
ATTATTTATTTTTAATTTTATATTAAATTATCCTTATGATATCTCTTGGTGAAATATCCTTTATGACATCTTTGAATTTTCTTACTTATATCGTCTCATCCGGTTTCTTTGGCATAGTTGCCTCGGTGTTGATATGAGCGATTGATTTCACATTAATGATTCGTTCCAGCGCTTTTTCATATTCAAATTCCAGAACATCCTCCAATGCTTTTTTCAGCTCCTCTTTCAGTCCCTGATTTCCCAGATGGATCAGTTTTACCAATTCTTCAATAATCGAATCATAATCCGATATCTTAATATAATATATGGTGTTTAATAAGCATTGTTCATATTCCTTTTCCGATAGGAAATTAGAACAATTGCTGCCCAGATTCTCTGCGTTTTGTTCCTCTATCTCAAATATTCGCATGAAATATTCCAATTTTCTTTTAAAGCTTTTTATATGGTTGGCGTATACTGGAAGATACCATTCCACAAACGATATATCGCCTTGTTTTAGAAGTGTTTCCATAAGATAAGACTGCTTTAACAAATCCAATTCTCCGATATCGATAAAAAAACTCCGGAGATTATTAATTTCTTTATGAAGACGGCTTGGCTTTGCTCTTACATCATTTTTTTGAATAAGGCTAAGGATACGGTCGATATCTTTAAGCGCATTTTTAAATAGGGCGCTGTATTTGGGCTTATCTTTGCCGGCAAGCTTTCCCCCTAATTCTTTTATCATACATGGTAATTCTTCCAAATCAAATTCGAAATTCTCCCTTTTTCCGACATTCTCCTTTTCCCCATCCTCCATAAGCAGTCCACGGAATTTATGTTGAAAATGTTCTTCCAATATATGTGTAATTTCATTTACACCAAGGTTCGTATTGCATACTCCATCCACCTTAATCTCTTTATCGTAATCGATTTTCTCTTCTGCCGTATCGGAAGTCACGATATAAATTACCGTATCCTTCTTCTTATAAATACTTCGCAGCAAAGGAATCACCTTATATTCATTGCTATCCGGCATCCCCTGCTCAAGAAATATAAGGTCGTAATACAATTTACGTGCCATTCTTACTGCCTGTCTGCCGCTATTTGTCCGGTCTGCAGCAATCCCGAAGGTTCGCAGCCGATTTGTCAGCGTTATTATATACTCCTCTCTGCTATCCACAATCAATACCCGAATAGGTATGCTCTTCCTCTTATCCATAGCCCCTCCACCGTTTGTCAATTTTTATTTGTATTATACGCATAAGAATATTTTCACACATAATTCGTCATAAATCAACAATAAACCACCAATTACTGGATCCGTTCCCATATTTATGTTATTTGGTGACACCAGCCAATCATTTACTATGACTTTTTTACAAAAATTGCAACAAAAAAAATTAAATTTGTCCTTTTATATGACACCAAATTTTGATATAATGAAATTTAGGAAATTTGATTTTAAAATCTAGGAGGTAAAATAATGGCGAATGTAACTATCATGGACCATCCATTAATTCAGCATAAGTTAGGAATTATGAGACGTAAAACAACATCAACAAAAGAATTTCGTGATCTGGTATCCGAAGTGGCAATGTTGATATGCTATGAAGCAACTCGTAATCTTCCTTTACATGACATTGAGATCGAGACACCTCTTTGCCAGACAACAGTGAAAGAAATCGAAGGGAAAAAACTCTGCATCGTACCAATTCTAAGAGCCGGTCTTCATATGGCAGATGGTATGTTGATTTTAATTCCCAATGCGAAAGTGGGCCATGTTGGTTTATATAGAGATGAGAAGACATTAGAACCTGTGGAATATTTCTGCAAACTGCCTTCGGATGCCGCTGACCGTGAAATATTTGTCGTTGACCCAATGCTTGCTACTGGTGGATCTGCAGTAGCTGCCATCAATCTCTTAAAAAAGAGAGGCATTACTAAGATCCATTTCTTATGCCTAATTGCAGCTCCGGAAGGTGTGGAACGCCTGACGAAAGAGCATCCGGATGTTGATGTATTTATCGGTAATCTGGATGAAAGATTAAACGAGAACGGCTATATCTTACCAGGCCTTGGAGATGCTGGAGACAGAATCTACGGCACAAAATGAATTTGATGGAAAGCATCCACCGATTTATCCGTGGTCATGGGAGAAGCAAAGAAACCCATACTCCGTACCTTGAAGCTAAAGAATAGAAATAAAAGCTGCGTACCGAAATGTAACGAAACATTCGAATACGCAGCTTTCTTTTTCCGAAAGACTATTGCACATTCCCCCCAGGGGGTGCGTCAATTTATTAAAACTGCCCCGTTCATCAAATGATGATACTGCTTGATGAAATCAACGGTTAGCTTGATACCATGGATATTTATTTTTATCTTGGTTCAGACTTACTCGTTAATATATCCTAATAAATTTTCCTTTCCGGTAGGACAGAACCAAAAGTAAAATTTCTAAGGATATATAATAACTCGTAAAAATTCGCCGTTATAAAGTGAAAGAATTTAAAATTCTTTCACTTACAGGGTTTGTGTCTGCATAGCATCCGCAAACTCCATTATGCGCAAAAAGTAGCGCAGAAATGAAGAAAAAAGTATAATATCCATGGTATATCAGTTTTATCGAAAGTTGATTTCATCAAGCAAAAGCTATGCCTGTAACCCGGGTGCAGTTTTATTTTGCCGAAAATCTATAAATGGTTACTGATTCAAATTCCTGTCCTGCTTTTAGGGTACTGGAAGGGAAAGATTCTGTATTGCAGGAATTCGGGAAGAACTGCGTTTCAAAGCATATCGCAGCTCCTTTCTTATAAACCGTTCCGTCCTTACTATTCTTCACCGGTGTCAGCATATTGCTTGTATAAACCTGCATTCCCGGCAGATCTGTGAATACCTCCATCCTTCTTCCGCTTTGGTCGTCCACCAGCTCTGCTACCTTTTCCACATCATTTCCGCTGACATCCAGAACATAGTTATGATCATAACCGCCTGCGATACGAAGGGGTTCGTAATCGGAAGCAATATCCTCGCCAATTCTCTTTAGCGTTCTAAAATCCATCGGTGTTCCATCAACGCTCGCAAGCTCACCGGTAGGAATCAGATCCGCTCTCGTAGGGGTAAAGTAGTTTGCCTTGACACTTACCTTATGATCTAAAACAGAACCTGAATTATGTCCAGACAGATTGAAATAGCTATGATTCGTGAGATTGATAATAGTATCCCGATCCGATACGGCATGGTATTCGATCATCAGCTCATTCGTTTCCGTTAAGCTATAGGTTACCGTAATATCCAGGTTTCCAGGGAAACCCTGCTCCATATGAGGACTTAATCTGGAAAATTCTATACTTGTGATATCCTCGTCTTCAAAGATTTCGGTTTCATAAAGGAATTTATTGTACCCTTTGCTTCCGCCATGCAGCGTATTCTCTCCATCATTTTTTTCCAAGTCATATGTTTTTCCGTTTAATTCAAACTTACCATCGTTGATACGATTTGCATATCTTCCAATAAAGGATCCGAATCCGGGACCATTTTCTTCATAACCCGCAAGATTTTCAAATCCCAGCACAACATCTGCTTTATTTCCTTTGGCATCCGGAACGATTATGTTGACGATACAGGCACCGTAGTTTGTGAAGGTGACCTCCATCCCGTTCTGATTTGTTATGGTGTACAGATACGCTTCTTCCACGCTTTGGGTCTTCCCAAATGATTTCTGATTAATCTTCATATTAATAAACCAGCCTTTCCTCAAAGCCTGCAAACTTTGAACCGTAAGTACAAAGTTGCGTGTAAAAAATCTTGATTTTCTACACTAAGCTTCTTATGATACACATTTTCTTGTCTTTTCAATCGAATAAATTATAGCATATCGTTACATAATTTCAAATATTTTCTTTTCTTGAATTTCTACACTTTTATTCGCAAACATTATTTTTAATGAAAATATTTCCATACAACTTATTAAGCTATCACGATTTAGCGGATAACCAGTTGGCCGCGTGAATACTAAATTTTCAAGTCTCTTAACCGATTTCCTAAAGTTTTTTACGTATTTCTTCTTGCTTCAGTTTCCATTCAGTAAGTAAAGAACATGCAAGCTCCATCATCGGAACATCTCTCTTTGAAGTTTGAATATAAATATAAATTTATTTTAATATCCTGTTATGTAACAGGCGAACTTTAAAAATTCCATCAATACTCTATTAACTTATTGAGTTGCCGATCAATTTGCTTTAAGACATAATCGGCCATCCATTCTTTATAAATCTATTATAACTCACTTAAAATTAACAAAAATTGCGGCAATAAATGATGTCAAAAATTACCAATGTGGCAATTTGTAACAAAAGTACCAAATATGTAAATTTATGCATTTACAATTTTTGGTATACATTCTACAATAAATGTAATAATACATAATTTGTTTATTTATTTCAAGTATATAATATATATCTATATATAATTAATAATAAATTTAGAATATTAGAAAATGCAATCGTTATTCTTATTATACTACTTCCTATTGTTATATATATAAAAGAGAGGTTGACTCAACATGAATAAATATATTATATTTGGTCCTTTAGGCTGGCATAAAAATATATGGGATCGAATATTTGATGAAAATTCTTGTGTTTTACATTTTGAATTTCCTTATGGTAATAATATCAAATCATATGAAGAGCTGAAAGAAGCAATTTTAAAAAAAATCAATCTCATTGATGGTAAATGCAAAATAATTACAAGTTCGTATGGTACCAGCATGTTTCTTAGTATGCTAACAGATATCCGCATAGAAATAGAAAGTATTGTAATTATCGATGGTATAGAAGACCGTTTTCCAGATATAAATGAAATAAAAAATATATGTGATAATAGAGTATATATTTTTAAGGATATCATTACATTTCTAAATCAATATTTAGATGAAAACGAAATGAAGCAACCGTATTTAATTGAAGTTGCCAAATCTTTGGTTAAAATAAATGATGAATTTAACATTGAACATTACTTAGATAATAATACATTGTTTCAATATTTAAAACTTTTAACAGAAGATGACATTCATAATAAAATTAGTAACAACTTTGCAAACTTAGATATTCCAACTATATTATTTACAACAAATAATATTGAAATTAATAGAAGTAATATTCAAATCATTAAAATCGATGAGGATGATCATCTGCTCATGTTAACGAAACCCTCCATGCTAAAAAAACATATAATTTTATGAGATACCATGGTGTTAGTACATAAATGGATGCCAAATTCATTATAGGTTAGTACACTGGCAAAGGAGTTCGGTTCACCGGATTTGCCGAGAACCCATGTGAGATAAGCCTCTGTATAGGTATGTTCCCGAAAAAGGTTTTCCCGCTGATGGTAACCACAGTAACCACAGAATTTTTTCTTACCGATTGACACTCCAAATTTTCAATGCTATACTTTTTACCATATTAATATACATAGTTTTAAGTGGTTCGTACCCCTTTCTATAGGATAGAACTTTCTTCAGTTTCCTTGGAGTAGATCGGATACGAACATAATAGGGAAACAGGTTTCAATCCTGTACGGTCTCGCCGCTGTAATTGGGGAGCTCCCTTCGACAGGGCAGTTGTCTTGTTCATAATCACTGGATAAACTCAAATTCCGCAGGGATGGTAAAATGGGTTTCTCCGGGAAGATTTCGAAGGAAAGTGATGATCCATAAGTCAGAAGACCTGCTTAAAACCGTTACCAGGGTTCCACGAGGTTTGGACAAAGGTATAATAGATAGTCTGTGTGCAGATTTCTTTTATTGACCTTTTTCCGCTTCAGGAGAAAGGCTTTTTTATTAGTAGGAGGAGAAAAAGAAATGGAGAAGAACAAAAAATATGCAAAATCAATCCTTGCTGTACTAATTTTCGCAGTAATTGTATTCGTACTGGGATTGGTTTATAACAAGTACAAACCGCAGACACAGGAAGGCTCGAAGGAAATTTCCGTAATGATTGTTGTTCCGGAGGAAGAGACGAAGGAAGTAGCCATCAAAACAGATGCCGAATATCTTCGCCAGGCTTTGGATGAAAAGAAGCTTATTGAGGGCTCTGATAGTGCATATGGTTACTATATAACCGCTGTTGAAGGCCGCACTGCTGATGGTACCAAGGAAGAATGGTGGTGTATAACAAAGGACGGTGAAAATGTAAATACCGGTATTGATTCTACCCCGATTGCGGATGGGGATAAGTTTGAATTAACTTTTATGATTGGATATTAAAAAGCTTTTGCTTTCATACTATGATCGAGTCTTTCCTTGATATTGCAAATTGAAATAGTCTATTTGTTAGGAATGCTTTCATAGAACTGTTTAAGATTGCAAATGGTTTGAACCGAATACATTATATTCATAAATTGTTTCAAGATTGGAGTTACCAAGGAAGATGAAGATAAAGGATATCGTATTGATCGGAATGATGAGTGCCATGCTGTTTGCCGTCCAAGTAGCCATGGCAATTCTCCCGCTGCCGAATGTTGAGCTGATCTCTTTACTTGTTATCGTTTTTACACTCGTATTTGGCTATAAAGCACTTTTTATAATCTATATCTTTGTCTTGCTGGAGGGTATTTTTTACGGCTTTCATATATGGTGGATCAACTATCTCTATGTATGGACGGTATTGTTTTTCGTGGCAATACTGCTTCGCAGGAAACGCTCCTCTCTTTTCTGGGCAGTGATCTCCGGAGTCTTTGGACTCAGCTTCGGAGTGCTCTGCTCCATCCCTTACTTTCTAACTGGCGGCATCCCCTCCGGAGCTGCGTACTGGGTAAGCGGAATTCCGTTTGATATCATTCACGGTATCAGCAATTTCATTGTTGGACTGGTATTATTCCATCCGATCTATAATTTAATAGACATGCTGTACAGTAAGACAAAAAGTTAACCCTTAATGTCGGACTTGTACAGCATGTTTTTTTAATTGTGCTTTATAGAAGGATTATCGTTCTTCCTCCCAGAAGTTCTCCAGCATCAGCTTTTCCATCAACTCTGCAAACAGTGTGTTCGCCCATGCAAACCAAGATCTTGTATAATCCTCTGGCTTGCTCGGATCAAAGGATTCATGCATATAATTGCAGCCTGCATGCGTTTTTGCTATCATATCAAGGCAGGACAGGACCTCCTTACGGTCGGTCGAGGTCATTGCCTGCATTGTCAGACCGATATGCCATACATACCCGTGAGGCGTATGCGGACTTCCCACACCCTTTGCCAGATCTCCTTCAAAGTAATATGGATTATTCTTCGATAGAATGAATCTTCTGGTATTTTGATAGAGCGGATGGGAAGCCTTCTGATATCCCAGATAAGGAATTGCAAGCAGACTCGGCGAGTTTGCATCATCCATCAGTACATGATTTCCCGCACCATCCACCTCATAGGCATAGATTTTTCCATGAACCGGATGCTCTACTACCCCATATTCCTCAATTCCCTTCTCGATCTCTGCAGCAAGGCTGCAGAATTCCTTCGCAAGCTCTGCATCCTGATATACTTCCTTGCAAATTTCCTCGGCATAATGAAGTGCCACCACAGCCATCATATTGGACGGAATCAGATAGCCATAGATACAGCGGTCATCGGAGGGTCGGAAGCCGGACCAGGTCATGCCAGTCGGTTTTATCGGGTTCCCCTTGCCATCACAGGGAAGGGTATCCGTCTCCACGCAGTCAAATCTATGAAAATGGTAGGAGGAACGCTCATGATCCTGCTCCGTGCGGAAAACCTCCTGAATATTCGTAAGCATGCGATAAAAGGTTTGATTAAATACATCCGTTTCTCCGGATTCCTTCCAGTATTGGTAAGCTAGGTACAGCGGTGCGCATAGGGAATCCACCTCATATTTTCGTTCCCATACATGATCATTTTTCTCTGTCTCATCCTTATACATATACCCTTTCTTATCCGCCTTCTCTTTGAACGCATTGGCATAGGGATCAATGCATACCAGCTCCGCCTGCTTATCGATCACTCCCTTTATAATCTCTTTCAGATAAGCATCCTCCCTGGCATATTTCACGTAAGGATGCAGCTGTGCTGAGGAATCCCTGAGCCACATTGCCGGAATATCTCCGGTAATTACAAAGAAACTCCCGTCCTCCAGCTTCTTTACTGTCGTTTCAATCGTATTTAAAAAGCATTGCTTTACGAGAGGTGCAAGCTCCGGATATGCCTTCTGATAAAAATCTTCCAGCGCATCCGCCTTTTTTATAAGAATATCAGGTATCTTCTTTAACATAGTGATATCTCCCATCTTTCGTTAATCTAGTTCTATTAATGTAGTCTCTGTAAGCTTCTCTTCCGCAACCGACAGGAAATAGGTCTTTATTTCAAATGCTTGAAAAGTTATCTTCTCCTGAATACGGTTATTTAGAAGGGAAATTGTTGCTGTGGTGTCCGTACCCATGCTTTCATATAATCTTAAGATATATCCGTTCCTGTCCTCGCTTTGTTTCATTGCCGACAGGATCACGCGCGGATTATCGATACGGATAAAGCCATTTTCATTATGGGGTATTTCCTCGTTCCCATAACCGGGAGGACAATAGGCAAAACCGTATGGCTCTTCATTATAAGCCTGTGCCATGCGGTCAAGATACTTTCCGAGTTCTTCTTCCCTTCCTGCCGTGATTTTAAATTGATAATAGCGCTCTCCCTGCTCCATCCTGGGCGCCCATTGCTCCTCACGGAGAGCCTTTCCCATCACAGAGTCCGAAGCCGCATAGCCTGCGGACCGAAGCAGTGTAATTCCAAGCTCTCCCTCGGCATAGCTTGCTCCATAGGTTCCCTTATTAAGGACAGCTAACGCACCGCCGGATGCTTTCTCATGCAGCATGACCCATTTCTGTGAAACCGTCTCTTCTCCGTGCTTTAGTGGCTCTCTGCCGAACATAATCTGACCGGTAAAATCATTTTCTGCCGAAGGTGTCAGGAGCATCAGCTTCAGGAATTGATTTTTCTCATGATTGAATACGCCAAGCTCAACCTCAAAATCGGTGCCTGTCTTCGGAAGCTGATACCTAAGATAAGCTTTGGAATTATGCATACCAAATACCGCTTCCACAGTAGTTCTTACTGCTCCGTCTTCTATGATGCGTACCGGAGCGATCACCCGATCCGTCAGCCCGCAGAAGTCGCTTCCCTCCTGGGGCAGCAGAAGCCTGAAATCTCTTCGCACATGGGATTCCTCCGCATGAATTCCCCAGGAATTATAGGTATCATCATAGGCGGCCAGCTGAAAACTCCCCTTTGCCAGGTAAACTTTTTTGTCAACCGAATACTCTTTGAGCAGTCCCGTCGTGGTATCTATGATTACCCGCATCCTACCGTTATCAAAGATATATTCCGGCTTGGACTGGATTTCCTGATATACCGGACGTTTTTCGACCGGATGGAAGAAAACATCCATACGGTTCATAGCCCCTGCCTTAAGCGTCGCCTGTACGACGACCTTCTTTCTCCAATCCAGATTAAAATTACTGCATTCTTTTTCAGCCTGTGTAGGGATTCTTATTCCGTTCATTTCTGCTGCCGGATACATAAATTCGGTGGTCCAGTTTTGCTTCGGCAAACCGACTTCGCAGGCAAATACCCCGGTGATGTCATAGGGATGGGGATTGTAGAACAGGATGGTCGAACTGCCTTCCTTCACCCGCGGCTGTGTACTAGCGAGGGCAAGCGCAGCCAAGTGCTTCTCCCTTGAGACCAGCTCGAGGCCATGATCCAGCAAGCGTAGGGTATCCTCTTCCACATACGAGCTTCCCGAGCCCGGCAGTGCATCATGAAATTCACTGAAAAGAAGCGCTTTTACCGTTTCGTGAAATACATCCCTCGGATAGTGCCTTCCAAAGAGAAGCTCCGCCGCAGCTGCCATTTTCTCCGCAGAATACAGCTCATTCTCCAGGAGACGGTGTTTCTGCTTCACACGTATCTGTGAAGTGTAGCAGCCCGGAGCAACTGGATTAAGCCCCTCGGATACCCTCTTAAGTTCTCCCGGCAGCTGTTCACGCTCCGCAAAATACGCCTCCGGTGTGGAATGGAGGATATTATAATCCTCTGTATTTTCGATATACTTTGCCAGATCGGAAAGGTCCTTTCTTGACGGACCGCCGCCGTGATCCCCGACGCCCCACAGGAACATCGTCACCTCTTCCTCCTGCTTATCCGCAAGGAAGTTTTTTAATTCTTCGGCTGCCTGCCCCCATACAGAGTTATAATTTTCATCCGAGCGGTGTACAAGAACGGATGCGCCGGCAAATCCTTCCCAGATAAAATCCTGCTCATCAAAATCATACCAATCCTTTGCCGGACGGCATATAATATAGGAGGTATAGCCTGCCTTCGTAAGAATTTGAACCAATCCTCTGGAATGTCCGAAGGAATCAAAATTAATGGCGGTTTGCGGAACCTTATCAAATTCCTTTTTAAAGAACCGTCTTCCGACTTCGATATTCCGAATGATCGACTCCCCGGAGGGCATATTGCAGTCCGGCTGCAGATACCAGCCTCCCATGATATGCCATTTTCCTTCCCGAACCTTCGCTTTAATGCTTTCATAAAGTCTGCTGTCATTTTCCTTGGCCCATTCATACAGGATTGCTTCATTATGATTAAACAGGAAGCCCGGAAATTCCTCCGTCAGTTCTGCGGCGGTCCGAAAGGTTGACAAAGCTTCGGAACAGCCCTCCTGCCAACGCCAGAGCCATACAGGATCCAAGTGTGCATTTGCAATCAGATGAATATTCTTCTTATCGTTTTTGTTTTTTTGCTGTTCCATCCCTTTTACCTCATTTCTACGTAGCTTTTGCTTCCATCTCGTAATTACTCTATCTCATACGGGCAGTTGATCAGCATGGAAACTGCGGCGGAACAACCCCAGGCGGAATAGAACGCATCCTCTGTTTTCATATTAAACTGTGTCCACATAATTCCCTTCGAATTCCGGTTATTCCAAGCCGTCAACGCATTTTGCCTGAGCCAGTCCGTATACTGCTCCTCACCGCACGCACGAACGAATTTGCCCATCCATCTGGCAAGGATTCCTTTAAAGCCCGGAAGATCATTGCCTTCCCCTTCCGTATTCATTACCTGTCCTGAGAACATGGTATTTACCGTGTAATCCGCGGCAAGCTTAGCATCCTGCAGATAGGCTTCCTCGCCATAGAACTGATACAACAGGGTAGCTGCTCCGATAAAGGTTCCCTGATTATAGGTCGAACACCACTGGTTAATTCCTGTCTCCAGATCATAGGCATCAAATACCGCACCGGTCGGACCGAATAAGTTTTCCTTTTCCCATTGATAGATTTTCACGGCTTTATCATAATATTCCTCCCTCCCGGAAGCTTTCCCCAGAAGGCATGCCGCTATGACCGCCGGTGCATTAATACAGGAATTCTTTGTCTTATTTTCTGTCTTCCAGAACAGTCCGCCGCCCAGATCTTCACTCCATGCACGGTCAAATACAATGTTAAAATGCTTTTCTGCCATCGTAAGATATTTCGTATCCTTCGTAGCTTCATAAGCTCTGGCACATCCAATGGTCATCCACATGATATCATCATTAAAATCATTATAGGACCAGTCTTCTCCATGCTTTGCAAGAAAGCCCCGGTACATCTCATCGATCAAAGCAAGATAATCCGCATCTCCAGTGCACTCATAGGCATCTATCACGATTTCAAAGATTTCCGCCTGCTGCCAGAAGTCCTCACCGGCAATATAACCTCCCTTCTCCTCTATAATGTAAAAGCTGGACAAAAAGCTATCCAGCGCTGTTTTTGCCATATCCATAGTCAACTCAGCCGCTTCCTTTCGCTCCTTACTTGTATTCTCCGGTGCGGATGGTGCTTTCTCCATCGTCCTATCCGTGTTCGCACTTTCCTCTGATCTCTCCCGGCTGCCTTTGTCCTCTTCTGCTATAATATAGCAGAGAGCAAAAATGATCAACAGTAAGAGGGCACCGAAGCCTATCTTGATTTTTCTTTTCCTGTTCCGATTTTTATACGTATGCTCTGACATATCCCCATCCTTCCTAAAGGCTTAGGAATCCTAGCGCAACCTTACTGCAGCTTCCAAAAGCATTATTCCACTTAAATGCTGCGCCAAATCAACACTTTCCCGTTCTTTTTTCTCCCAGCTTCCGCCAATCAGTCCGTTTTCATTCATACCTTTTTCTATCACGCAATGAGCATTGAACAAAATCATTTCCTTCATATCCTTAAGCTCCGGACATACCTCGATTAAAAGGTAGAGATAACGGATAAAAATACCTTTAAATAAGCCGCAGTCATCCACTCCCTCATAAGGGAGAACACCTTCATGGGCATCTGCAAAAAAGCGCTTTGCCTCGCGCGCTATCTTCACCGCAGTATCCAGGGTCTCCTTCGACCCATTTATCTTATAAAGCTCCACCAAAGCTCCGATCACAACACCGGGATTATACGTATAATTCCACTCGTAGTCGATCTTTCCGTCACCCAGACGGTTCTTGCCGTCCCATACCATCCCGCTGACTGGATCCACCAGATTTTTAATATTCCAATCCAGAATCTTGGTACCCCAATGAAGATCCTCCTCTGCATGAAACCGCTGATAGAGGCGGAAAGCAAGAATGGCTGCCGGCGCATTCGCCGGAGTATTCTTATAATCTGTCTGATCCTTTTTCCATGCCATTCCTCCGCCCATCTGCTCATTCCAAGCTGTCTTAATGTCCTCCCACAAATGCAGCACCTGCTCTTTGTAAGTTTCCTCACCGGTCGCGTCCCAGAGCCTTAATTGGGCAAGCGCCATCCATTCCATATCATCATACCAGTTATGAAGAAATGTCTGTCCATTCATGGTAAAGGTTCCGATGTATTCCTTCTTGATCTTTGTCAAATACTCCGGATCACTGGTACGGACATATCCGTCTATCAGGCAATCCAAAGCATGGGCGTGCCACCAGTAGATCCAGTTCTCCGTCTCACGCACGGGATAATGATTTTGTAAAACCCCTTCTTGTTCCTCCCAAAAATATTGAAATAGGCTGTTCTGCGCCTTGTCGCAATACTCCGTTAATGTTAAATTCATGTCCTGCATCCCTTCTAATAAAATACGATCCAACAACTTCATCCATTTTCTCAATTTATGCCATGTGTTCTAAGTACCAATGACTTCAAACAGTTCATATTAAAATATTACTTCTTATTACTTAAGTTTTTCCTTGGTTGTTAGATGGCTTAACCCTCATGCCCTGATATAATCCTAGTAGCAAAGAGTTTGCCTTTGCAAACTCTCGCGCCGAGCCCGTTCTGCTACAGTCAGATAAATACCTTACGAATACATGTTTCAAGTATTCGTTACGTGCTGAGTGCGTCATCCCAATGCGAACTATGTTCGCATGGAGTTTTTTGTCGTATAGGACACACTCCTATACGATAAATAAAGATGATGCAGCCTCCTGCAAAGACAGTCTGTAGCAGTATAAAAATAGGCTATCGGATTGCACTCCCGGATTCCGCATCATCCTTTTATCTTCTATTGAATTATTGTGCTGCCTCTGCCAGGATACTGTCTCCCTGTGACTGGGCATTGGACAGCGCCTCTTTGGCACTGATTTCTCCTGCTACATACTTCTGTAATTGAGGAATGAGTGCCAGACCCTCAACATCGGAGTAACCCGGTACCTTCGAACGGATCGTCGCGTAGTCCATCGTCTCGGTAAATACCTTTAGAATTTCATCGTTCGTAAAGTAAGGATCCGCTGCCGCATTTCTATTTGCAGGAAGATTACCGCTGATCTTAGCAAATTCCACCTCACTGGACGGCTGCATGGTCCACCACTGAACAAATTCCCAAGCAGCCTCCGTATGTTGGGCTTTGTTCGGAATAACCAATCCAAATCCACCCATCATGGCTGACTTTGCACCATTTGGTCCTTCCGGCTGACTGATTACACCAAAATCCAAGCCGGCATCCTTATAGCTCTGTAAGGTCCAAGGTCCGTTAAAGGTCATGGCAACCTTACCTGCTTTGAAACCGTCTCCACCGAAGGCATCTTCAAATCCCAATTCATATACCTTATCCTTGTTGAGCAATTGATCCCAATAAGCTAGTACATCCAGACCTGCCTGCGTATTGAATGCAGTTTTTGCAGGAGTTGCTGAATCATCAATCATCTTGCCGCCTGCCTGCTGGATCCAGTTATTAAACAAACCAACATCCCTTAAGGAGAATCCGGACTGAACCAGCTTATCCCCGTCTCTCTTCGTTAGCTTGATGGCAGCCTGACGAAGGCTTTCCCAATCGGTAATGCTTGCCGGATCCACACCAGCATCCGCGAACATCTCCTTATTATAGAACAGGATTCGTGAATCCACGGTCAGCGGAATACCGTATAATTTGCCGTCATAGGTCAATTCATCAACTGCGGGCGCATAAAACTGGGACATATCCAGACCATCCTGCTGTACCAGATCGTCCAGAGAAGTAAGTGCCCCCTTCGGAGCATAGACACCGGTATTAAAACGGTCCCATAAAACTACATCAGGCGCCTGGTTACTTACAATCGCAGTCAGCAGCTTTTCCTCCAAGCTGTCCTGTACCGTATAGGTAACATGGATTTTATCCTGGGATTCATTGTAAGCCTTTAATTGCGCCTCCAGCTGTCCCACCTGGTCGCCGCCCCAGGAACCCCACATGGTCACTTCTGTAACTTCGCTGCTGCCGTTTGGTGTTTCGTCATTACCCGTATCCGCAGGTGTCTTATCCTTGGATGCATCCCCGGATTGCGAGCAGCCTGCCGCAAGTCCCATTACCAGTATCATTGCCAGCATGAGTGCCGATGTCTTTTTGAAGCCGTTACTTAAGATTTTTCTCATAGTAAATCCTCCTCTTTATTCAAGCACGAATGAATTCGCACTTGTATTATTAATTCGTTTTTTACGAATTGTTACCATGCTATCTGTTTTCAATTTTATATGGATCGCAATACCTTCGCTCGCTTATTTTCTCTAGTCTGTTCCGGTTTCTTTGCTCTCGCTTGCTCCGGTTCTTTGTTCTCGCCTAGTTGCTCTCGCTTGTTCCGCTTTCTTTGCTCTCGCTTATTGCTTTCGTTTGTTCCGGTTTATTTATTCCCGGTGAATGCAATCCCCTGGATATAGTATTTCTGTGCAACGATAAAGATCAGTATGGTCGGCAAGGTGGCAATCACCGTTCCCGCCATAAGAGGTCCGAACATGGTGTTATATTGGTATTGGAACGTGGACAGACCTACCTGGATCGTCATCATTTCCTTAGAGTTAAGGACAATCATCGGCCACATGAAGGAATTCCAACCTGCTTGAAAAGTCATAA
This sequence comes from Lachnospiraceae bacterium, assembly GCA_015057615.1. Classification (GTDB taxonomy): domain Bacteria; phylum Bacillota; class Clostridia; order Lachnospirales; family Lachnospiraceae; genus Mobilitalea. The sequence goes on from SVEA01000109.1 coordinate 15,368, forward strand.
TTCCCAAGGTGATCGCAGCAGGCTTGATTAACGGCAGATAGATCTGCCAAAAAACCCGAAATTCACTGCATCCGTCAACCCTTGCCGCCTCTGCCAGATCATCCGGCAGTGTTTCAAAGAACTGCTTCATAAAGAATACTGCAAATGCACCGCACGCTCCCGGTAATACGATCGCCGAATAATGATTGATAAATCCGCTTCCACCCTGTCCTAAAATATTATTTCCGCCAACCAAAGGAAAATATTTTAATACCAGAAACTGAGGAATCATCGTTACGATCCCGGGGATCATCATGGAGGACAGCAGGATGGCGAAAGAGATCTTCCTGCCCTTAAATTTCATCTTCGCATAGGAATAGCCGGCTAAGGAGCCTAGAAATATATTCGTTATTACACCAGTAACTGCCAGTATCAATGAATTCATAAAATACCGGAGAAACGGAATTGTCTGAAACACCTTTGCGTAATTATTCAGCGAGTAATTTTCCGACAGCAGAGAAAGTGATTTGGAATAAATCTCCCCCTCGGGCTTTAGGGATGTGGCAATCATCCACAGAAACGGATACACCGTTACCGTCGCAATACAGACTGCGACAACATACCATAGAACATTCCGCAAATTTTTTCTCACCTTCATACCATATCCTCCTATATATCTGCCTTATTGATTCGCTGGTTTATTATAGTCATACCCAGGATGATCAGGAATAAAACGAGCGAGATGCTGGACGCATACCCCATTTTCAAATTATTGAACCCATTATTATAAATGTAATAAACTAGGGTAATGGTCGCATTTCCCGGTCCTCCCTTGGTAAGAACAAACGCCTGGTCAAAAACCTGCAGCGTACCGATGATCAGCATCGTCGATACCAAAAAGGTCGTTTTCGTTAAGGAGGGCATCGTTATCCAGCGAAACATTTGAAAACGGCTGGCTCCTTCGACCTTTGCCGCCTCATAATAAATCAGCGGAATTCCTTTCAACCCGGAGAGAAAAATCATCATATTTCCCCCGAAGCCTGCCCATAAGCTCATCATGACAATAGAAATCATCGCAAGCTTCGAATCATAAAGCCATGCTGGTCCATCGATACCGAATATACTTAAGAAGCCATTCAACAAACCCAATTGCGGATTTAAGATCCAGAACCATAGAGTCGCTGTCGCTACCGATGAGGAGAGCACCGGCAGATAGAAAAGCGTACGGAACAATCCGACCATTCTCTTTTCCGAATTCAAAAACAACGCCGCGCCCAGGGACAGTAGCAAACCGGAGGGCACATATAGAACCGTATAATAAAGCGTATTTTTTAAGGAAATCCAGAAAAACTGATCCTGAGCGATCCTTTTAAAGTTTTTTAAACCGATAAATCTGGGTGCATTAATTATGTCATAATCCGTAAAACTTAATGCGATTGCCATTACCATCGGAAAAAGCGTAAAAACCAGGAAAAGAATCACCGGCGGCGCAGTAAACAGCATTCCCATTATATTTTGTTTGGCTGAAGCATTCTTTTTAGCTTTCTTTGTAGCCTTCAAAGCCCTTCCCCCTTTCGTGTACTAATTTCTGCATAGTTACATATCATTTATATCATTCTGGTAACTCTTAGCCACTAGCACTATGTATCAATCAAAACACAGTCCTAATGGTATTATTATACATTATGCACTTTTATTCACCTTCTCATTCTTCTTTATTGTTGATTATATACACATAATATCATTTGGACTATTCTTTGTCAAGCATTAATATTATAATTATTATGATGTATATATCATTTATCTCATTCAAAGGAATCCGCAGGGATAACCACCTGGCTGCCGGTTTCTTAAAAGACAGCTCTGCAAGTAGCAAAGAGTTTGCCAAGGCAAACTCTCGCGCCGAGCGCGCTCTGCCGCAGGCAGATAAATACCTTACGAATACATGTTTCAAGTATTCGTTACGTGCTGAGTGCGTCATCCCCATGCGAACTATGTTCGCATGGAGGTATTTTTATCGTATAGGACACACTCCTATACAATAAAAAAAGTGCTGCCATTAAACTTATCTCTAAGTCTATAGCAGCACTTACCCAGCCTACCAATCATTCATTCTCTATGCAATTGTTTTCTTATTTCGGTTTTTTCTGTCTCCTTCGATGATCTCATATGGAATCAGCCTGGTTTCAACCTCTCTTTTCCCTTTCATACGTTCCGCTACCAATTGTACACTATTGGTACCAATCTGATATTCCCCCTGCTTTACTCTTGTAAAGATCGGATTGGAATCATATATTTCGTCGATTCCATCAAAGAATACCACTTCTTTCTCTTTCTCCTGTCCCAGCTTCTGCAGGGTCTTATATACCAGCAGACCAATGGAATATTCAATCGCAAAGAAAGCGGTTGTCTTAGGATTCTTTCTAATAAAATCCTCAATAAGATCTAAGTCGCTCTCTTCCGAAGCCTCTCCCCGGTTTGCCGATGGCAGCATTGATTTGAGATTTGATATCCACATGGATTCGTTTGTTATAATATTGTGTTCCAGATGATAGTCGACAAATCCGTTCTGTCTTTCTAATATGGTCGGTGTCATTACTGAAGCATGGGAGACAAAGCATATCCTAGTATGCCCATGCCGGAACAGCCAATCGGTCAGTTCCTTCGCTGCCACATAATTATCCGTACCGACATAGGAAATTGGGATTCCCTTGAGCTGCCGGTCAATCAGCACGATTGGAAATTTCTCCACTGCAAGCTTTAACACAAGCGCATTATAGGTCTCATCATGGACACACATAATGATAATTCCGGATACTCCGATATCCAGCAATTCATTGATTGCTTCGATTTCAGCCTCTTTGCTTCCATAAGTACACTTTAAAATAAAGTTAAGATCCTGTTCCTTACACTCCCGTTCAATTCCCAGCAGCAGCTGATATCCATAGCTTGCTCCAAAGGCATCCATAATGACGCCGATGACCCTTGACTGCTTTTTTGAATTTCTTAATGGCTCCTGCCGCAGATATTCATTTTCCTGGTTCTCCATTACATAGGAACCTTTTCCCGGCATTCTGGAAATCAGATTCTGCTCTGCAAGCATGTCCAATGCCTTCTTACTTGTAATACGGCTGACATTATATTGGATCGACAACTCTTTCTCTGAGGGAAGCTTGCTTCCGGGTGGAAATTTGCTCGCCTGAATTCCTTCTAAAATGTCATTATAAATCTTTTCGTATAACGATACCTTCTTCAAATAGCTCACCATCCGATTATAAAATAATATATCATTTAATATATTATATATATCATTTGATGCTATGTCAACTATCGGAGATCGTTACTACAGATTTTTTTGCAAAATCCAATGCTTTTCTTCCTTTCTGTTTCTGCAATAGTCTTCCCGGCAGTCACCCATTCTATGATAAAAACCTTCTTTACAATTACAACCGTAATCCCTTAATGTCTTTAATTCTCGAAAGAATAACATTACAATCCAAGGATAATATCCCGGGCAATTGATACATCACATGATTTAAAAAAGCTTCCATCCCATCGCTGTCCGCAGCCACTGCGTGGACATGAAGTTTATTTTTTCCCGATACCTGATAGATCTGTGTTACCGTATCATTTCTCTCTAAAATATCGATTACCTTTTGATAATACTTTGGTTCTACCTCGATCTCATAATAAGAGGAAATCGCACTGCTTATTTTCTGCGGATTAATGATCGTCGTATATTCCTCAATAATCCCCCGTTCCTCCAATGCAGAAATTCTTGCTTTGACAGCCACCCGGGACAAGCCCACCGCCTCACCGATATCCACATAACTCATTCTGGCATTTTTCGTAAGTAACGTAATAATGGTTTGATCCACTTCATCCAATCCTTCAAGATACATAAGCATTCCCCTTTATTTCCAATATTCTTCCTGTATATATTAACACTTGTTAATCAAAAACGCAAGAAATCCTTCTTTCTGTATTATTGATGTTGACAAATCGAAAGTACAATGCTACTCTATATTCGGTTCGGTTACATTAATAAAGTTTTATATTGCATAATGTAAGTCATTCTTATGGACTGGCACTTTACGACAACCAGATTGCAACTTTACCGTTGGAAGTACCGGTTATGCAGCAGCAGACTATGACTGGCACATTAAGGCAGCCAAACTATAATAGAAAGATACGAGAGGATTCGATATGGATACTACGAAAGATTTATTAAACGGAAACGAAGCGAAGGCAATGATAAACTTTTCTATCCCCATGATCATCGGCAACATTTTTCAGCAGTTATATAATATTGCAGATACGGTTATTGCCGGAAGGTTTATCGGACCCTGGGCACTTGCTGCTGTCGGCAGTTCATTCTCGATTATGGTGCTGTTAACCTCCATAATACTGGGGCTTTGCATGGGCAGCAGTGCGGTATTTTCCTATTTATATGGTAGAAAGGAAACCGATACGTTAAAAAACAGCTTTTTTACCTCCTTTTGCTTTATCGGAATCGTTGCAGTGGTAATCAATCTATGCTCCCTGCTTTTTATCGATTCGATCTTATCTTTTATAAATATTCCTCCGGAATTACTAGCGGATTCCAAAAAATATTTACAGATCATTTTCTACGGAATTGGTTTTACCTTTCTTTACAATTATTTTACAGCCGTTCTGCGGAGTATGGGCAACTCCCACATACCGCTGATTTTCCTTGTGATATCGGCTGTTATGAATATCGTATTGGATATTATTTTCGTAGTACCCCTTCGTATGGGGATTGCTGGCGCAGCTTATGCCACGATAATTGCACAGGGTTTTTCCGCCGTCGGCATCTTCCTATACTGTGTACGGAAGGTCCCCCTGCTTCGTCTTGAGCGCCGGCACATATATTTTAATAAAAGTATCATCACAATGATTGCAAACAACTCCGTCCTGACAAGCATTCAGCAATCCGTTATGAATTTTGGCATCCTCATGATACAGGGTTTGGTAAACAGCTTTGGAGTGTCCGTAATGGCAGCATTTACCGCCGTCGTTAAAATCGAAAGCTTTGCTTATATGCCGGTGCAGGATTTCGGTAATGCATTTTCCACCTTCACTGCACAAAACAGGGGAGCTGGAAAACCGGAGCGAATCCGCAACGGAATATGCTCTGCGGTTAAAATAATAACCATTTATTGCGCTGTCGCATCCAGCTTAATCCTATTGTCCGCCAGACCCCTATTACATCTTTTTATCCGTAAAAACGAAACAGAGATATTGAACATCGGCATTCAATATCTCCACATTGTATCGGTTTTTTATTTTCTTATCGGATATTTATTTATGCTTTATGGCTTCTTTCGAGGCATCGGTAAGCCCGGGATATCCATCATCCTTACCATTACGAGCCTTGGTGCGCGGGTTGCCCTAGCTTACCTTCTGTCTTCCATCCCTTCCGTTGGAATCGTGGGTATCTGGTGGTCCATTCCGATCGGGTGGGCGCTTGCAGATGTGATTGGCTTACTTATGGTAAGATTCCTATCAAAAAAGCAATCGTTTCATTTATGATATGGTGTCATAAGTTATATCCTTTATCTAAATTGCGCGGCGGAGTCATTTTCCTCTGCCGTGGCTTCCTTCGTCAGGATGATCTGTTGAAGCTCTTCCTGAAAACTTTCCTCCTGACTACATAATTTGCCATTTACAATTGAGAATATGCCCTGATCACCACCTATTACATGGTATAGACCTTCTTCATAATCATTCCCTAACGCTAAAACATAGGACTCTCCCTCCGCCAATTGGCTGTCATCCTTTAATTGAACCACGGTCAATGAAGTATCGTTTTTTATGTTGCCCCTAACTACTTTATCCGTTAAATGAAATCCAGTTACCAAGCTTTCGATCCGAAACCACCTCACCAGCAGTTCCTTTCACGATAACATCTGCACGGTCTGCTAACTCTTCCAGACTTTTCGCTCCATTTGTATACACTGCCTCTACCGGTAAATCTTCCTCCTCTAGCAGTGATAGGTCAAACACATTGCTACCTTCTTTATCCGTGGCAAGAATATCCCCTTCGATAGGATTTGTTCGCGCAGAATCATCGGATAGTTGATTTTTTATCTCTTTATAGAGCTCTAAATTAAATGCATTAAAAGCTAATGCATTCTTTTCCATTGAAGGAAATTCTCCATTATCCGACCAAACCACGTTCACCATCCTAGCATTTTGTGAAAATTCATCCCAATTTTCATCCTTCAATCCAGATTGATAATTTTTCCATCGATCTCTATAACCTTCACGTTCATCTTCAGGAATAGATTGGATAACAGATTTACTAGCCCATAACTTCAAGTGTTCCGATTCCGTATATTCTCTCTCTGGCAGCTCGTCACCAAGTGTCTGAAACAAACTATACATAGGAACCTCCGGAACTGTCTTACCATATGCTTTCTGCATCTTTTTCAATACATGATTCATATCTGCACTATCCGGATAGAATACTCTCACAGCACAAAGTATTGGTTTCCCATTTTTCAAATCAATAAAATTAAATATTATTTTAGATGTCTTCTCACCGAATAATTCATAGTCATTTATAATAAACGTCAAACCTTCTCTATAGTAACTCGTATCCTTTTTGGTTATCCCATATGCATCTAAGGTTTCCTCCATGCTCATACCCCATTTTGTCTTTGGAAATTCCAGATTATCGGAAGCCTCTTTTCTACTGCATGAGCAAAGTAATATAGAAGCAATAAATATAATAAATACAGCCTTTTTCATCGCTACTCCTTTCACCTGATTTTAACGCTGCTTGCATCTGCCTTTACTATTGTTTTACCTCTCTATACATATAATGTCAATCGTGTCTGTGTTTTTCTCCCATTTAAGCTTCCCTTATCGTACTGGTGCAGATTTTTTTTTTGGCATGTCACGCAGCCTGTCGCCGACAGATTTTCTTTGGCATATCATGCAGCTTCTCAAGGAATCGATATTTTAACCCAAAAAAGGAGCTGCGCACCAACGGCCTAAAACCGCTGGTGCGACAGCTCCTTTTAATCAATTTCGTAACAATATAGCTTATTTCTTTATATACTTATTTCAATAAAACAGAATCTATATAACAGAAAAAGGTACACTGTAAACCCTAATATTGATTATATTCTTGTTACGTTTGTTGCCTGAGGACCCTTAGCTCCCTGAACTACTTCAAATTGAACTTCTTGGCCTTCCTCTAAAGACTTGAAACCGTCCATGTTAAGACCTGTGTAATGTACGAATACATCGTTGCCTGATTCATCAGAGATAAATCCAAAACCTTTTTGGTTATTAAACCACTTAACTGTACCTTTGTTCATGTATAATTCCTCCAAAAAATAATAAATTAGTTGTCAACCTATTCAACAACAAAGCTATCATAGCATTCTTTCTGTATAATGTCAAACATTATTTCTCGACAAAATTGTTAATTTCATACGCTTCTTTATCAGTGCAAACCTCGTATCCGTTTTTGTCTAAAGTAATCAACGCAGTCTCCAGATCGGAAAGCTTCATAATAACGGAAGTATTTCTTCCGGTTGTTGAAAGCGTGTACATATATTCCACACTTAGCCCTGCCTCGAAAAGGATTTTAAGCACTTCCTGGAGCGTACCCGGTTTTTGCGCGATCTTTACAGCGATAACCTCCGTCAGCATCGCCGAGAACCCTTCCTCCTTCAATATCTTTCTGCCTTGCTCCGGATCGGACACAATCATGCGAAATACTCCATATTCACTGGAATCCGCCAGACTAAAGGATGCAATATTAATGTTATGTTTACAAAGTGTCCGCGCGACGCATTCTAAACTGCCTTCCGTATTCTCCACAAAAACAGATAATTGTTCGATGAGCATGATCCCCCTCCTGTTCTTTATTATAATAAATGCATTTTTCATAAGATTTATGATACCGTTATTCAATGATTCTTCGATCAATCACTCGTTTTGCTTTGCCCTGACTTCTCTCAATCGTTCTTGGCTCTACCAGCTTCACCTTGACCGATATGCCAAGAGCGGTATGAAGCACATGGGAGATCTTCTTTGTTAGGCTCTCCAGCTGCTTTATTTCATCTGAAAAAAAGCGTTCCTCCACTTCCACCTGAACTTCTAAAACATCCAAGTTATTGATACGGTCTACGATCATCAGATAATGCGGGCTGGTTTCTCCCATTTCCAGCAATGCCGCTTCCACCTGGGAAGGGAATACGTTAACTCCGCGAATAATCAGCATATCGTCGGAACGTCCTTTAAATCTGGAAATGCGGGCAAGCGTTCTGCCGCACTCACATTTGTCATAGGTAATACTCGTCAAATCTCTGGTTCGATAGCGAAACAGCGGTAAGGCTTCCTTGGTAACCGGAGTAAATACCAGTTCTCCCACTTCCCCCTCCTTGCAGGGTTTTAATGTGTCCGGATGGATGATTTCCGGTATAAAATGATCCTCATAAACGTGAAGCCCCTTATGAAACTCACAATCCGCTGCCACTCCGGGTCCTGTAATCTCACTTAAGCCATAGATGTCAAATGCCTTGATATGAAGCTTTGCCTCGATCTGCTTTCTCATATTCTCCGTCCATGGCTCAGCACCGCAGATCGCTACCTTTAGCTTCGTATTATCGATCTGTCCTGCTTCCTCTAATACCTCCGCTATGTGCAGAAGGTAGGAAGGAGTACAGGCAATCGCCGTCACTCCAAAATCCTGCATTAACGTAATCAATTTCTGTGTGTTTCCGGTCGACATGGGAATTACTGTGGCACCAAGATTTTCCGCACCATAATGAAGTCCCAGTCCGCCGGTAAATAAGCCGTATCCATAGGCAACCTGTATTTTATCCAGCGGACCGACTCCCGCCATGGAAAGGACTCTTGCAACACATTCCTGCCATATATCAATATCTCTTCTGGTATATCCGACAACCGTCGCTTTCCCCGTTGTACCGGATGAAGCATGAACCCTGACAATTTCAGACTGCGGCACCGCAAAGAGTCCGAAAGGGTAGTTGTCCCTCAGATCCTGCTTCGTTGTAAATGGCAGCTTATGCAAATCCTCTAATCCATTAATATCTCCGGGCTCCAAGCCTAATTCCTGCATTTTCTTACGATAGAATTCAACATTATGGTAAACCCGCTGAACCATCTTCTTTAATCTTGCACTCTGCAGATTGTAGAGCTGATCCCGGCTCATACATTCTTTGGTTTCGTTCCATATCATGTTATATGTCCTCCTGCTCTGCTACAATATATCCGTTCGCCTTTAGTACGGCTGCAGTTTTATCCAAATGATCTGTATGGATAATCATAAGCGGAACCTTACCGTCCCGTATTACAATCGAATAAATATAATTAATGCCCAAACCGGAGGCCGCGATCACCTGAAGCATTCCGTCCAAAGCTCCCGGCTGATCTTGAAGCTCCACGGCAACCGCCTCGGACATTTTCACAACATATCCCTTATCCTTCAGAGACCTATGCGCTTTCTCCGGCTGATCCACTACGATTCTAAGAATTGCAAATTCCGGTGTATCAAAAGAGGCGATTGCCCGAAGATTAATCCGGTTCTCCTTTAAGGCACTCGTTACCCCTGCCAGACTTCCAATTTCATTTTCAATAAATACAGAAAGCTGTTTCATTATATTTCCCCTTTTCTGCGCAGTTTTTTAGCGCATCATGGAGTTTGTGGATGGCATGCAGGCACAAACTCTTTGTGTGAAGATTCTTTTCTTCACACTTCCCTCAATTCCTGCGCAGTTTTTTGCGCATCATGGAGTTTGTGGATGGCATGCAGACACAAACTCTTTGTGTGAAGATGCTCTTCTTCACACTTCCCTCAATTCCTGCGCAGTTTTTTAGCGCATCATGGAGTTTGTGGATGCTATGCAGGCACAAACTCTCTGGGCTGTTGCTATATAAATACCAAAGATACAAGGGAGGTTTATGATCTCCTGTAATGCACTGTTTGAAAGACAGGTTGTTCATTTTGTATGACATAAGCGAACAAATTCTATATTTGTACGATTATGGCATATAAAATAAATGATCTGTCTTTCGATCTGTGTGTGAATAGTCTCGCAAAAAACCTGCGAGCCATTGAAAGAATAGCAAAAGCAGCTATTCTTCATTGACCTCCCTTGTATCAATCGCAGTCTGAAATGCAACAGCCCCTCTTAAAAACTATATCCTACTGCAAATGCCTTTTTATTTATTTCAACCGTTTTTGCCGGTACTGTCTTTTCAATTACTGCCAGCCAATCCTCCTTCGAGAAATCCATATGCTGTGCTGCCATTCCCAGTACGATCACATTAAACACCCTGCTGTTACCAAGCTTTTTTGCTTCGCTCATTGCATCGATTTTATACACTCTATAGTTTTTCTCTAATTCCTCAATAATATGATCAGGATACTTTGCAGCGCCGATAACCACCGGCATGGGATCAATTCTCTGATCATTAATCACCATGGCACCGCCTTTTTTAAGAAAATGGGCATATCTAGCTGCCTCCAGCCTTTCAAATGCAATGATTACATCTGCCTGCCCCTCTTCTACGATGGGTTCCGCTACCTTATCACCGTATCTTACAAAAGTGACAACGCTTCCGCCCCGCTGCGCCATTCCGTGGACTTCGGAAAGCTTTACATCATACCCTGCATGAAGTGTTAACCCGCCAAGGATTCTACTGGTAAGCAGGGTTCCCTGACCGCCGACACCTACAATCATTATATTCTTTGTTTCCATACAAACCTCCTGTAAATATTATGTAAACATACATGGTTCAATCGAATCCCGCATCTCACAGGCATCCCACAAAATGCATTTTACATAATCTCAAAAATCCTGAAGAATAGCGCTTTTGCTATTCTTCCAAAGTCTTTCGTATTTAAAGAGACTTTTCTCTCGTATTTAAAGAAACTTTTTGCCCGCAGTTTGTTGCAAGACTATTTTACCGTATTAATTGCTCCGAATCTACACATTGTTTCACATAAGCCACAGCCGTTACACATGGTATCATTGATAACGATCGTTCCGTCGTCCTTCTTCGTTATCGCAGGACAGCCCGGCTTCATACACATACCGCATCGTTTGCATACGGCAGAGTCAATGCGATACTGCTTGGTGACCGGGCTCTTATCCAGCAACGCACACGGTGCTTTCGCAATAATAACAACGATCTCCTCCATGGCAACTGCCTCTTTCACGGTCTTCTCCAGTAAAGTGGTATCGAATACATTGACCTCATAGACATGCTTTACACCGACGGCTTCACAAAGCTTCGCAAGGTTTACTGCATAGGTTTCTTCCCCCTTCAAGGTCTTTCCTGTCGCAGCATGATCCTGATGCCCGGTCATGGCAGTTATGGAATTATCTAAAATCATCACCGTTCCGGTCCCTTTATTATAAACCATATTCATGAGGGAATTGATTCCAGTATGCATAAAGGTGGAATCTCCGATTACGGCAACCCAGTTCTTAATATAATCCTTCCCCTTTGCCTTTTCCATACCATGGAGGGAGGAAATGCTGGATCCCATACAAACGGTTGTATCAATTACACTTAAGGGAGCCACTGCACCAAGGGTATAGCATCCGATATCACCAGCGGCATGAATTCTTAACTTATTTAATACGGTAAACGTACTTCGGTGCGGGCATCCCGGACAGAGAATCGGAGGACGTCCGGGAACCTGCGCTGCCGGAGCGATATCCAGACGCTCTCCTTTGATCGCTTTTTTAAGAAGATTAGCAGAATATTCACCCTGTACCGTTAAAATGTCTTTGCCTATCGCTTTTATGCCCCATGATTTCACCTGTTCTTCAATGATGGGGTCTAATTCCTCGACAATATATAATTGATCCACCTTGGAGGCAAATTCTTCAATCAGCTTCCTCGGCAGAGGATTGACAATTCCAAGCTTTAACACAGATGCCTCCGGAAGAGCTTCCTTTACATATTGATAAGGAATCCCGGAGGTAATAACCCCGATCTTGCTATCTTGATATTCCACTTTATTAATCGCAAAATCACAGCTGTCGTGAATAAGCGCATGCTCCCTACTCTCTACGACCAAATGCCGTCCTCTGGCATTTCCCGGCATCATGACATTCTTCGCAGCATTTCGAATGTAAGGCTTATCCTCCAAATCAATTCTTTCTCCCAGCTCAACCAACCCCTGGGAATGGGAAAGACGGGTCGTGGTACGAAGAATTACGGGCGTATCGTATTTTTCACTAATATCAAATGCCGCCTTCACAAACTCCTTCGCCTCGTTACTATCGGATGGTTCCAATACGGGAATCTTAGCTGCTCTTGCCACGGCTCTGGTATCCTGCTCATTCTGCGAGCTATAGAGTCCGGGGTCATCTGCAACAATAACCACCAAGCCGCCATTCACTCCGATATAGGAAACGGTATAGAGAGGGTCGGAGGCAACATTCAAACCAACATGCTTCATGGAAGCCATAGCCCTCACACCGCTTAAGGAAGCGCCAATTGCTACTTCCAGCGCAACCTTTTCATTGGGTGACCATTCACAATAAACATCATCGTACTTCACAAGATTCTCACTGATCTCTGTACTTGGTGTGCCCGGATATGCAGCCGACACCTTACATCCCGCTTCATAGGCTCCACGGGCAAAAGCTTCATTCCCAAGCATAATAACTTTTTCTGACACTGGTAAAACTCCTTTCGTATGTAAAATAACCTGCAAGTAAACAACAGTAAAATTTATATATAATAAACTTTTATGACATCTATAAATTAAAGTTCCTACCGGAATTACTTAGTACCAGATTGAATCACATTGCTTTGTCTTAACTACACTACTGCAAGCGTAAATCCGTAACTCTCTTCGCCTTCCCCTCAAACCTCTGCAAACTTCTTGGTGTAACTAATTTTACCATAGCATCGATACCAAGTACAACTCTAAGATTATTCTTAATTCTATGTTCCAATTCTCCTAATTTTCCATAGGAATCAAGTAGGGATTCATCTGCCAGCTCCACCTTAATTTCCATGATGTCCATATGGTTCTTCCGATCTACGATGATTTCATAATGAGCACCGATCTCCGGAATTTTAAGCAGAACCTCTTCAATCTGGGAAGGAAATATATTAACGCCTCGGACAATCAGCATATCATCGGAACGCCCAGATAGGTTTTCCATGCGTACAGTCGTTCTTCCACACTTACAGGGTTCATACAGCAGTCTCGTAATATCCTTCGTCCGATAACGAATCAGGGGTAATGCCTCCTTAGTAATACAGGTTACTACCAATTCCCCTTTTTCGCCGGGAGAAAGTACTTCTCCCGTGTCCGGATCAATAATTTCCGGGATGAAATGATCTTCGTTCATATGCATTCCGCATAGATACGGGCATTCACCGGCAACTCCGGGTCCCATCAATTCGCTCATACCGTAATTCTGCGTTACAAGCATATCCTTTCCCCAGAGCCTATGCATTTCCCCGCGCATCGGCTCCGTCATCCCTTCTCCGCCGAATAGCCCGATCCTTACCTTTAGATCCTTCGCCGGATCAATTCCCATCTGTTTTGCAACTTCCGCAATATGTAACGCATAGGAAGGAGTCGCAACCAGAAGCGTCGTCTCAAAGTCCTTCATATACATAATCTGCTTCTGTGTATTGCCAGAGGAAGTTGGGCAGACGCTTGCCCCTATATTCTCCAGACCGTAATGAAGTCACAAAGCCCCGGTAAACATACCGTACCCAAAGCAAATTTGAGCAACATCCTCCGAAGATGCGCCCCCGAGAACTGCAATTCTGGATACGCATTCCGTCCAGGTCTTCATATCCTTTCTCGTATACCCTACTACTGTCGGTTTTCCCGTCGTACCGGAGGATGCATGGATACGCACCAGTTCTTTCTTCGGAACGGTAAATAATCCGAAAGGATAATTGTCTCTTAAATCCTGTTTATAGGTAAAAGGAAGCCTCTTTAAATCCTCCAGACCTTGTATCTGATCCGGCTGGATTTTAGCCTCCTCCATTTTCTTACGATATGCTGGAACCTTCTCATATATTCTTGTCACTGTCTCCTTCAATCTTGCCAGTTGTATCTTTTCGATCTCACTTCTGGGAAGAACCTCTTCCTTTGCCCACATCATATGCCAACCTCCTTTGGATGATTGTACTGCCCCGTAATTGTACCACTCCATTGCTTTATTGCTTTAAAGCGTTACGCAATAAAGCAATAGTAACAAAGTGCATCCATTTTGTCAATAGTATAACGTCAAATGTCAGTCCAGATATATTTTCCAAAAAAAATCCCGGCTACCATCAGACAGCATATTTGCTTGCTCAATGAAATCCGGGAATTTTTATATTCTAGTGTAAACAGGATATCAATGTAATAAGTCACAGAAACCTCGAATATAGGGCTGTTGTAACATAAATACAAAAGATAACTTATTGCACTCCTATCAAATAGGATATTAAATAGATCAATAAGATTGCATATAGTACTGCAGCAATCGGCAGTAATATCACAAATTTTCTATGCTTTGTCTTATGCCGAAAGATTCGCATTCCGAGAAAGGAACCGATCCCTCCGCCGATCCATGCGATCAGCAGCAGGGTGCTTTCCGGTATCCGCCACTTATTGCGGACGGCTCTGCGCTTATCCAGTCCCATACTGATCAAACCGGCAAAGCTCAGGATAATCAGATATCCTGCTGCTAAAATAATGGAAATGTCCTTCATTATTTATCTGCTTCCGGCATGATCTCAATCCCAAGCTCTTTCAGCTGTTTCTCATCTACAATATTTGGAGCATCGGTCAAGAGACAGGAAGCATCCTTCACCTTCGGGAATGCGATCACATCACGGATACTATCTTCCTTCGCCATCAGCATAATCAGACGGTCAAGGCCGTATGCCAATCCTGCGTGAGGCGGCACACCATATTCGAAGGCATCTAGCAGGAAGCCAAAACGTTCATGCGCATCCTCTTTGGTAAAGCCAAGTACCTCAAACATCTTCTCCTGAATATCGGTCTGATGAATTCTGACCGAGCCGCCGCCGATCTCCGTACCGTTTAATACGATATCATATGCTTTCGCTCTTACCTTACCAGGCTGGGTATCGATCATATCCAGGTCTTCCTCCATCGGCATGGTAAATGGATGATGCATTGCTTTATATCTTCCTTCCTCCTTAGAGTACTCTAAGAGAGGGAACTCGGTTACCCAGAGGAATTTATAATCCTCTTTGTTTAACAATCCAAGGTTTCTTGCAATCTCAAGTCTTAGATTACCGAGCACTGTAAATACCACTTCATCCTCATCCGCAGCGAAGAACAGCAAATCTCCCGGTTTGCCATCGAGTGCCTTTACCAATGCACTAAGCTCCTCTTCGGTCATAAACTTTGCAAAAGAGGATTTATAAGAGCCATCTTCATTGATGGAGAGATAAGCAAGACCCTTCGCACCAAAATCCTTCGCATAAGCAACCAGAGCGTCAATCTTCTTTCTCGGCATTCCAGCCTGGCCGTTAGCATTAATACCACGGACGGAGCCGCCTTTCTCAAGTGCGCCGGTAAATACGCCAAAGCCGCAATTCTTAACGATATCGGATACATTTCTTAATTCCATTCCAAAACGAAGATCCGGCTTATCACTGCCAAAACGGTCCATTGCCTCAGCCCAGGTCATTCTCTGGATCGGAAGCTCTATATCAACGCCGATGCTTTCCTTAAACATCTTCTTTAATAATCTTTCATTGACATCAATAACATCATCTACATCCACAAAGGATAATTCCATATCGATCTGTGTAAATTCCGGTTGACGGTCAGCACGAAGGTCTTCGTCACGGAAGCACTTTGCGATCTGGAAATAGCGGTCATATCCGGAGCACATCAGAAGCTGCTTAAATAACTGCGGTGATTGCGGCAGAGCATAGAAGCTACCGGGATGAATACGGCTTGGTACAAGGTAATCTCTTGCTCCTTCCGGCGTACTCTTGGTAAGCATCGGTGTCTCGATCTCCAGAAAGCCTTCCTCTGTTAAAAACTGACGGGTAAGGTTAGCCACCTTGCTTCTTAGCATAATATTTCTTTGCAAATCCGGTCTTCTCAGATCCAGAAAACGATATTTTAGCCGAAGCTCTTCCTTCGTCTTAGAGTCCTCTTCGATCGGGAACGGAGGTACCTCTGCTTCCGATAAAATACGGATACCGGTAGCACGAACTTCGATATCACCGGTTATAAGGTTCTCATTTACAGCTCCGGAACGAGCTTCCACTCTACCTACAACAGCAATAACGAATTCACTTCGAAGATGCTCTGCTTTTGCAAAGCCTTCCCCTCCTACATCACCTTCTTCAAATATAATCTGTAAAAGTCCGGAACGGTCTCTTAAGTCCACAAAAATAATTCCACCTTTATTTCGGCTTTTTTGTACCCATCCCATCACAGTCACGGTTTCTCCAATATTTTTATTGGAAACCTCGGTACATCTGTGGGTCCTGCGCAGACCCTTCATTGATTCTGCCATGGTTCTTCATTCTCCTTATCTTTCCTATCATATGCATTTTCATAAACGCAAAGCAAACGAATCAGATATCTGATTCATTTGCAGGATTCAATCTTTACTAATTAATAATTCTAATCCATTTTAAAGAGTCTGTCCATAAGTTTTTAACGATTTCCTTGTAATAGTAACTCTTTTATCTGCGGAATTGTCATTCCTTTCTCTCGCAATTTCTTAATTTCATCGATCGCTTTTACAGCGTCCTCTCTTTTATATCTCCTTGTTAATCCGACATCTTCCTGGGTAAAGGGAAGCATTCCCTCTTCGGTATAGAATTTGAGCGTGCTATACCGGGTATCCGTAATTCGAACCAATTCCCCTATGGATACATACTCCGAACTCATTATTTTTTCTAATGTGCGTTGTCTCGACATACTGCTTCTCCTTACTACTCATTCTTTCCAGGTAACTCCTGCCATCCCATTCTGCAGGCATCTGACGCTACCAGCCATCCTCCTAACTACCATAACGGCGCAGCCTTACCCCATGGATCGGAAATTTTACCACGACTGCATCCGGAATTGCTTCATATCTTATATTATCAATTTTAACAAGTGGCACATCACTTGCACGCAGCACTTCGCAGCTATGCCCCTGCGAGGTTACGCGCTCAATGACACAGTTCAGCCTTTTTGCCGCACTCGAAAAATACTCCTCCGTATCAATAAATACAGATTGCTTCCGTTCAAGGTTAGGGAATATAAAAACAATGCCCCTTCCCAATGCCGTAGAAGCAAATTGGCTCTTCATCCACAGAAATCCGCTTGCTAGTGTTCCCCAGGCAGGACGAATATCAATCGCAAATAAATTCTTTGCCAGTAGGCTGTCTTTGCTAAGCCCGCCTATCTTTTTATCGATCTTCATTTGCTCGGGGAAGGAGAACACTTCATTTATGCAAGACGAATTCTTAAGCAGCCATACAAGAACCAGTCCTTCCTCCGAAACAGGACCCTCCTCAAGAAACTCCGCTTTTAAAAAATCAATCTGATTCTCAAATTCTTTATTATCGCTGACATATTCCTTAATTTTAATATTACCATTGTAGAACAAATCACATCCCAGTAAGCTTTTTACCTTCTTAAGCATATGTTTCTTCATTAACTGGGCAGTGATCTGCTTTTCCACTGCTTTCATCCTATTTTTCTTTATTGCCTTATGAATACCGTCGGAATCAAATCTCCAGGTATCATTTATAGAGTCATAGGAATCCTCCAAATAGGAAGCCACTGCAATAGCTTTTAACACATAATGCTTTGCCAGATTCCAATGCTCGCTTTCTTTTCCATTCAATCCGATTAATGCAAAACGTTCCGTTAAAGATAACTCCTTCATAACATACCCCCATATATAATTTTTACTTTCTGTTTACTGATTTCTACCTTCTGCTTTCATGTCTTACTTATCTCTTACCTTTTGCTGCATATTACTTACTACTTACCACTTACTGCTTACAATGTAATAATACACCGAAAGGATTATATTGTCAATCAGATTCGATAATAAATTAATATCATTTTTATACAGAAAATCCGCAGCCATGTTTTTATTTATTAACTCAAACTTCGCACATAGATATTAGCTATGCACCTTGAAAATTCAATACCTGGCAGTTATTAAGTTATCAATGTTCAGTTCATTTTACGCTACTTTTAGCCGCTCTTTCAGAGCGGATGGAATTGTGTTAATAAATGC